>JACCYI010000383.1 GCA_013696535.1 Solirubrobacterales bacterium | reverse complement strand
CCCGCGGGCGCCGCCGCCTCGCGGGCGTACGCCGGGGCGACGGCGCTCGGAGCCGGATGGCTGCGCCGGGAGCTAGAGGGTCTCGCCGCTCGCGCCCGGCTCGAGCTTGCTCCTGACCGGCCCGTGCCAGGGCCGCCGGAGCCGGTGGCCGACGCGCCCTTCGGTCTCACCCCGCGCGAGCGCCAGGTGCTCGTCCTCGTCGCTCGCGGAGCAACCAATCGGGAGATCGGCGCGGAGCTCTTCATGGCCGAGAAGACGGCGAGCGTGCACGTGTCCCGCATCCTGGCCAAGCTCGACGTCCGGTCGCGCACGGAGGCTGCCGCGGTGGCGCACCGCCAAGGCTTCGACGACGAGGAGGTCGCCTTCTCCGTGGGTTCCGCCTGACTCGGGAAGGTCAGCCCAACTGGTGCCTGGCCAGCTCGCGCACCTCCTCGGCGCAGCCCCAGGCAAGCGTCCACCCCGCACCGCCGTGCCCGTAGTCGTGGATGACCGTGGCGCCGTCGACCGCCTCCAGCTCGAGGCGCGCGCCACCGGACCGCACCGGCCGCCGGCCGACGCGGTCGGCGACGACCTCGGCGTCCGAGAGTCCCGGCACGAGGGCGTCGCAACGCGCGAGGATCGCCTCGCGCGTGGCCGGGTCGGGCTTCAGGTCTGACCCATCGTCGGGCGCCGCGGTCCCACCCGCGACGCAGACGTCGGGTCGGGGGAGGATGTAGGCGAGCGCGTTGGGACCGTCGTCGTCGGCCACGCACGGCACCCGCAGGCCTGGAGGCAGCCGAAGGTGGACGACCTGTCCGCGGAGGGCGGAGAGCCGCGTGTCTCCGCAGAGTTCGCGTGCGCCCAGCCCGGCGCAGTTGACCACCACCGGTGCCCGTGCCGTGAGCTCCGAGAGAGCTTCGACGCGGCGGCTCTCGAACGAGACGCCCAGCGCTCGGGCCCGACCTTCGAGGAACTCGAGGTGGCGAGGCGGCTGCACGAGCGGAACGTGGGCGACGTGCCCGCCGGCATACCCTCGGGGCAGCTCGTTCGGGCGCGCGCGCCTGACGCGCCCAGGGGGAAGCGCCCGAGCCCACCACGGGTCGGCGTCCTCGAGCAGGAGATAGTCCACCATCGCGACGCCGGCCTCGGGTAGCGCAACGAGGCTCTCCAGCCGCTGGTAGGTCGCCCGGGCGCGGGCGAGGGTCCTCGCGGATCGATCGCTGCCGTAGGGGAACCACAGCCCCCCGGCGACCGCGGACACGGTTCGAGCAGGCGGCGCGTCGGCCACTACGACGACGGCGCTGCCGGCCTCGGCCAAGGCGACGGCGCAGCTCAAGCCGCAGACTCCGGCACCAAGAACCACGATCGAAGATTTCACGCCGGGCACGAGCACTACTACTATCGCGTGTGTGTCGCCCGAGCGGGACCTCTTCGCGAACTTCGAGCGCATGCGCCGCGAGATGGACGAGCTGTTCGGCGATGCCTCAGATCGCGGCCTGGTGGGCGGCCGTGGCCGGCGCGGGGGCTTCACGCCCGCGGTTGACGTCTTCTACGCAGGAGACCCGCCGCGGGCCGTCGTCAAGGCCGACCTGGCCGGCATCGACCCGTCCGACGTCGATCTCGAGATCCGGGGCCGGGAGCTGGTCATCGCGGGGATCCGGCGGCCCCAGGCCGCAGATGGCCGCGTCTATCAGCAGGTGGAGATCGGTCATGGGCCCTTCCGCCGCGTGATCGGGGTCGGAGCCGATGTCGACGCGGACGGTGCCCGGGCCCACTATGAGAGCGGCGTCCTGATCATCGAGCTGCCGCTCGTCGCGCCGGTCGCCGTTGGTGTGCCGATCGAGAACACCCGGTGAGCATCGAGGTGGAGGTCCCGCCCGGCAACGGGGCACAGCCGGTCGAGCTGGGAACGCAGACGGGGCTTCCGGGCACCCTTCCGGTCCTTCCGTTGCGGGACACGGTCACCTACCCGGACACCCTGACGCCGCTCGCGGTCGGCCAAGAGCGCTCGATCGCGCTCGTGAACGAAGTGCTCTCGGGCAATCGGATGCTCGTCATGGTCGCTTCCCGCGACCCGGAGAACGACGCTCCGGGCCCCGACCAGCTCCACGCGGTGGGCGTGGCCGGGGTGGTCGCCCGGATGCTCAAGGTCCCGGATGGCACGCTGCGGATCCTCGTCCAGAGCGGTCAGCGGGTGACGATCGACGGCTTCGCCTCAGAGCAGCCCTACCTCGTCGCCCAGGTCACCGAGTCCCCCGACGTCCTTCGGGAGGGTCCCGAGCTCACCGCGCTCATGCGCAACGTGCAGCAGACCTTTCTCAGCATCGTCGAGGAGGTGCCCTACCTCCCCGAAGAGCTGATGCTCGCGGTCAACAACGTCGAGGACCCGAGCGCGCTGTCGCACCTGATCGCCGGAGCGCTGCGCATCAAGACGGAGGAGAAGCAGGAGCTGCTCGAGGAGCGCGACGTCGCTCGGCGGCTGCGCCGTCTCTCAGAGATCCTCGCCCGCGAGCTCGAAGTGGTCGCGATCGGGACCAAGATCCAGTCCCAGGTCCAGTCAGAGCTCGACAAGTCCCAGCGCGAGTACGTCCTGCGCCAGCAGCTCAAGGCCATCCAGGCGGAGCTCGGCGAGCGCGATCCGCAGGAGCTCGAAGTCGAGGAGCTGCGCGAGCGCCTGGCCGCGGTCGAGCTGCCCGAAGACGTGCGCAAGGTCGCCGACCGCGAGCTCTCGCGCCTGGAGAAGCTGCCCCAGGCCGCCGCCGAGCACGGCGTCATCCGGTCATACCTGGAGTGGATCGCCACGCTCCCGTGGGACACGGAGACCACGGACAACCTCGATCTCGCGCACGCCCGCGAGGTGCTCGACGCCGACCACTACGACATAGAGCGCGTCAAGGACCGCATCCTCGAGTTCCTCGCGGTGCGTTCCCTCAAGCCCGACGCTCGCGGCTCGATCCTGTGCCTGGTCGGACCGCCGGGAGTGGGCAAGACCTCCCTCGGCCAGTCCGTCGCCCGAGCCCTGGGACGAACCTTCGAGCGCATCTCCGCCGGCGGCGTCCGCGACGAGGCGGAGATCCGCGGGCACCGTCGCACCTACATCGGCGCGATGCCGGGAACGATCGTGCGCGCCCTGCGCGACGCGGGCTCTCGCAACCCACTCTTCATGACCGACGAGATCGACAAGATGGGCGCCGACTACCGTGGCGATCCCGCGAGCGCGATGCTCGAGGTGCTCGATCCGGAGCAGAACTCGAAGTTCCGCGACCACTACCTCGACGTGCCCTTCGACCTGTCCCACGTGATGTTCATCACGACGGCGAACACGCTCGACACCATCCCGCCGCCGCTACGCGACCGCATGGAGGTCATCACCCTCGCGGGCTACACCGAAGAGGAGAAGCTCGAGATCGCCAAGCGCTACCTCGTCCCGCGCCAGATCGAGCGCAACGGGCTCTTCAAGTCGAAGATCGCCTTCACCGACGGGGCGCTCGCGGCGATCATCGCCGGGTACACGCGGGAGGCGGGGGTGCGCAACCTCGAGCGCGAGATCGGCACGGCCTGCCGCAAGGTCGCGCGCCGCGTTGCCGAGAAGACGCTCGAGACGCGGAAGTACACGGTCAACGAGAAGCGTCTCGGAGAGTTGCTCGGCCGCCGGCGCTTTTTCACGGAAGCCAAGCGGCGCACGAGCCAGCCCGGTGTGGCCACGGGACTCGCCTGGACGCCGGTGGGGGGCGACGTGCTGTTCATCGAGGCTACCGCGATGCCAGGCACCGGGCACCTGACGATCACGGGTCAGCTCGGTGACGTCATGCGCGAATCCGCGCAGGCGGCGCTCTCCTACGTCCGCGGCCATGCGCGCTCCCAGGTCCCCGACCTCCCGGAGAACTGGTTCGCCACCCACGACATCCACGTCCACGTGCCCGCCGGGGCGATCCCCAAGGACGGCCCCAGCGCCGGCGTCACGATGGCCACCGCGTTGATGTCGATGGTCTCCGGACGGTCCGTGCGCTCCGACGTGGCGATGACGGGTGAGATGACGCTGACGGGCCAGGTCCTTCCGATCGGCGGGCTCAAGGAGAAGGCGCTCGCCGCTCAGCGCGGCGGGCTGCTGCACGTCATCGCGCCGCGTCGCAACGAGGCCGACGTCGAGGACATCCCGGAGCACTTGCGGGCCGAGCTCGAGTTCACCTGGGTGGAGGAGATCGGCGAGGTCTTCGCCGCGGCGCTCGAGGGCTGAGCCGGGCCCTGTCCGAGTAGTCGTCGCCGGTTGGGGTAGCAAGGGTATGCTCCCGCACGAACGCAACCTGACCGAGAGGGTGGTATGGCAGCGAAGAAGAAAGCGGCCAAGGCCGGCGCCGCCGCGATGGCCGCCAAGAATTCACCGTACGTCCAGCGAGTGATCGACGACGAGGATCTCCGCGACAACATCTTGCAGGCGTACGAGTCCGCGCGCAGCGCATACGCGCGGCTGGGCAACGGCAAGGCGCCCGCGACGAAGCAGATCTTCGACGACAAGAAGCTGCAGAAGGACTTCCAGCAGGCGGCTTCCTCGTTCCGGGACGCGAGCGTCGCCTTCCGAGAGGCCCCGAAGAGCCAGGGCAGCAGTGGCGGCGGGATCCTGCGCAAGCTCCTGCTCCTGCTGCTCGTCGTCGGAGGAGCGTTCGCCGCGAGCGAGGGCCTTCGCAAGAAGGCGCTTGATGCGCTGTTCGGCGCCGAGGAGGAGTTCGAGTACACCTCGGCGACCACCACTCCGGCTCCTGCGCAGTCTTCTCCGACCCCATCGGAGACAGTGGCGCCCGCGTCCGGTGCGGCAGACCCGGGCACCTCGCCGTCGTCCTGAGCGTCCCTGCCGCCACCTCGGTCTCATCGAAGGGCGCCCCCGGGCGCCCTTCGGCGTTCAAGTGGCGCTACTCACCGGCGATGAAGTCGCGGACCTCCACCAGCGCGCCCGGCCGCTCCTCGGTGTCTGACCCGTAGCGCGTGAGCCAAGCGCCCGGTGGGACGTCGCGCTTACGCTGCCAGGCGATGAGGATGGGGTGCGGGTCGATCGCGTCGCCGCCGCCCGGGTGGATCTCGAAGTGGACGTGCGGGGGCGTCGGCTCCGCGTCTCCGGTGTTGCCCGTGAAGCCCAGGACCTGGCCCGACTTGACCCGGCGTCCGTTGACGGCGTCGGGTGAGAAGGCCGAGAGGTGAGCGTAGAAGAACTCGTCGCCCGCGTCCGAGCGCA
The DNA here is from genome assembly GCA_013696535.1 of Solirubrobacterales bacterium. The sequence continues at coordinate 116 of JACCYI010000383.1, read as the reverse complement.
GCCACAATCGGTTGCCCGAGATGGGGAGGGTCCCGACCTTGAAGAGCTCGCCGTCGGTCACCGCGAGGACGGGGGCACCGAAGGGACCGAACACGTCGTTTCCCTCGTGGGACCCG
>JACCYI010000332.1 GCA_013696535.1 Solirubrobacterales bacterium | reverse complement strand
GGCGCACCGCGCGGGCGTCGCGGGCCCGCGAATGGCGCCGGCCACGCGGCACGAGCTCGGCGGCCGGCCGCTTCGGCGGGCGGACGACGCCCATCGCCCGGACGGCGGCGGCGACCAGGCGAGCCGTCTCGGCCGCACCGATGGCGGGAGGGTGGTAGGAGCCGAGCAGGGCTACGACCGCATCGACGTCGGAGATCTCGAGCTCGCCGCTCACGTAGGCCCTGCCGAGCCCGAGCTGCCCTGGAGCGCGCAGGACGTGCGCCAGCGCGGCGGGTGAGCGTACGGTGAAGCGGGGCCCGCCGGCCGAGGTCCCCGGCAACCGCGAGCCCTCCCAGAACTCGAGGTCGAAGGGACGCTCGGGAACTGCCTCGGCGATTGCGCGGATCAGCGGTGCGACGGGTCCGGACATGTCTCGGAACGCTATCGACGCCCGGGGCGCCCTCCGGCGAATGGTCAGCGCGGCGACCGCCTCATCGAGTCCGGCACGCCGAGCGTGGAGGCGCCACCCTGGGGCCCGGACGAGGCATGCTCCTCGGCGTACTCGGCAAAGCTACGCCGGCGCGGTTCCGGGTACTTGCTGCGCATGCTTCAGACGGACGCCGATCGCCCACACCACATCGCCGGCGATCTCACCCCGAATCGCGAATCGCAGGGGCTCATCGCCGTGACCGATCCCGCCACGGGGGAGGTCATCGCGCAGATACCCGCCGGCTCGGACGCGGACGCCGAGGCCGCCGTGCGCGCCGCGCGAGCGGCGCAGCTCGGGTGGGCGCGCCTGGGTGCCGCCGAGCGTGGGGGGCTGCTCAAGGCGGGCGCGCGGCGGCTGCACGACCATACAGGCGAGCTCGCAGAGCTCCAGACCCGCGAGAACGGCAAGCCGCTCGACGACTCCGCGGGGGGAGTCCAGGCCGGCATCGGCGCCATCGAGCAGTACGCGGAGCTCGGGCCTGTGCACCGCGGCCGCGCTCTCGCCGGAGGGTGGGAGGCGACTGACCTCATGGTGTTCGAACCGCGGGGTGTCGTCGCGCTGCTCGTGCCCTGGAATGATCCGGTGGCGATCGCCTGCGGCCAGCTCGCCGCCGCGCTCGTGACGGGCAACACCGTCGTGCTGAAGCCCTCGGAGAAGACTCCGCTCACAGCGCTGCGGATAGCCGAGCTGCTCGAGCTCCCGCCCGGGGTCCTCAACGTCCTGCTGGGCGACGCCCGCGCCGGGCGCCCCCTCGCCGCCCACCCCGGGGTGGATTGCGTGATGCACACGGGCTCGGTGGCCACGGGCCGGGAGGTGGCGTCCGTGACCGCGGGGACGGGCCGCAAGGCGCTGCTCGAGCTCGGCGGAAAGGACGCGTTGATCGTCGACGCCGGTGTCGATCCGGACTGGGCCGCGGAGCAGGCCGCGACAGGCGCATTCGCCAACGCGGGGCAGATCTGCACCTCGGTCGAGCGCGTCTACGTCCACGAGGCGATCGCGGAGCCATTCCTGGACGCGCTCGTGGGGCTCGCTCGCGAACGGCGCGTCGGCCCAGGGCTCGAGCCGGGTGTGCAGATGGGACCGCTCATCGACGAGGGTCAGCGTGAGCTCGTGCACCAACACGTCGCCGAAGCCCTGGAGGCCGGAGCGGTGGTGCTGGCAGGCGGCGAGATCCCCGTCGGAGCCGGCGCGTTCTACCCGCCGACGGTGCTCACGGCAGTGGACGACTCGATGGCGGTGATGCGCGACGAGACCTTCGGACCGGTCGCTCCCGTGCAGGTGGTCGAATCGTTCGACGCAGCGCTCGCGGCCGCCAACGCGACCCCCTTCGGGCTTGCCGCCACGGTGCTCACCTCCTCGCAGGAGCACGCCCAGAGAGCCTGGCGGGAGCTCGCCGTCGGCACGGTGAAGATCAACGCCGTCTTCGGGGGAGCTCCGGGCGGTGCGGCTCAGCCCCGGCGGGCCAGCGGCTCGGGCTTCGGCTTCGGCCCCGAGCTGCTCGATGAGCTCACCACCACGAAGGTCGTGCACTACGCACCGGCGCGCTCCGTCTAGGCTCAGGCCCCCACGGATCACGGCCGCGAACCCGCGCCCAGCCATACCGGACGAGCAGCGCCAGCCAGTCCACCACGCCGGCCGCGAGATGCCCGAGCGGCCCGCAGATCAGCCACGCCGCCAGCCGCCGGGCGGGCGGGAGTGCGGCGGGGGGCGCCGAGTCGGGCACGGTCCTGACGCTATCGTTCCGGCCGCCCATGGCCTCCTCTTCCGTCACCACGACCGTCACCGAGTTGCCCGAATCACGTGTGCGGGTTCAGGCCGAGGTGGCTCCTGAGGAGATCGAGCGCCGCCTCGCGCAGGCCGCACGAGCGCTGGGCCGCAGCCTCCGCGTACCGGGCTTTCGCAACGGCAAGGTGCCGCCGCCCGTGATCATCAAGCGGGTCGGCCGCGAGGCCGTTCTCGACGAGGCCGTCCGCGACTCCCTCGCGCGGTGGTACTCGGCGGCGATCGACAATGCGCACATCGTGCCGATCGGTGAGCCCGATCTGGACCTCGGCGATCTGCCCGGTGAGGGACAGCCGCTTCACTTCTCGATCGAAGTCGGAGTCCGCCCGACCGCCGCTCTGGGCAAGTACAAGGGGCTGGAAGTCGGTCGGCGCGAGCCCGAGGTCTCCGAAGAGGCGGTGCGGGAAGAGCTCGATGGCCTGCGCGAGCGTACTGCCACGCTCGAGACGGTCGAGCGCCTCGCTGAGAAGGGCGACTTCGTGGTGATGGACTTCCTGGGCTCGATCGACGACGTTCCGTTCGAGGGAGGCGAGGGGCGCGATCAGATGGTCGAGCTCGGCTCCGATCGCCTGGTGCCCGGCTTCGAGGAGCAGCTCACAGGCGCGAGCGCCGGCGAAGAGCGAACGGTCTCGATCACCTTCCCGGACGAGTACGGCGCCGAGCAGCTCGCGGGCAGGCAGGCCGAGTTCGCCGTGACGGTGAAGGAGGTCAAGGAGAAGCGCCTTCCCGAGCTCGATGACGACTTCGCCGCCGACCAGGGTTTCGACAGCCTGGACGAGTTGCGTGAGGACATCCGTGAACGGGCGGCCGAGGCCGAGGTCGCCCGCATCGAGGGGGAGTTCCGCGAAAGCGTTCTCGACGCCGTCGTCGCCGGCGCCACGGTCGATGTGCCGGTGGCGCTGGTGGAGGCCCGTGCGCGCGAGACGTGGGAGCAGATGGCGCACTCGCTCAGCCACCAGGGCATCCCGAAGGAGAGCTACCTGCAGATCTCGGGCAAGGACGAGGAGCAGATCATCGAAGAGGGCAAGCCGGAGGCGGAGGTCGCGCTGCGCCGTGAGGCGGTGCTGGCCGCCGTGGTGGAAGCCGAGAGCATCGCGCCCTCGGAGGACGAGGTGCTCGAGACGCTCGCTTCCAGCGCCGAGCGGGAGAAGGTCTCACCCAAGAAGCTGCTCGAGCGCTTGAAGTCGTCCGGGCGCCTTTACGACCTCGAGACCGATCTGGCCACTCGCCGTGCCGTCGAGCTGCTCGCCGAGTCCGCCACCTCGATAACGGTCGAGCAGGCTCAGGCGCGCGAGAAGCTCTGGACGCCACAGTAACGTCGACCGGACATCGCCGCGCAGCGGTGATGGCAGGGCGAAACCCCTATCCCGGACATCGCCGCGTAGCGGTGATGGCAGGGCGAAACCCCTATCCCGGACATCGCCGCGCAGCGATGATGGCAGGGCGAAACCCCTATCCCGCGAGGCGATGATGGCAGGGCGGTCCACCGATCCGGGTCCTCGGCACGAGCGCCGACGGAAGGGCGAAACCCCCCATTGCTAGGCTCGTCGCAGACGGCCTCGGCCGGACCTGAAAAGCTCGGGAAGGATTCGGGCGCAGCAAGCGAAACGAAGCGAGAACCGTGAGTCCACTAGTTCCGATGGTCGTCGAGCAGTCCTCCCGCGGGGAGCGCGCGTTCGACATCTACTCCCGTCTGCTCAACGAGCGGATC
>JACCYI010000267.1 GCA_013696535.1 Solirubrobacterales bacterium | reverse complement strand
CGGGGACTCCGCGCAACGTGCCCAGCAGGCTGAGGAAGAAGCCGATGCCGTCGGTGCCGGTCCCGGTGAGCTTGTCGATGGCGTGCTCGGGGTGCGGCATCAGCCCGACGACGTTGCCCGCGGCGTTGGCCACGCCCGCGATATCGCCGACGGAGCCGTTGGGGTTCTCGCCGGGCACATAGCGCAGCACGATCTGCCCGTGCACGGCCATCTCCTCGAGCACCGGCTCGGGGGCGTAGTAGCGCCCGGTCGTGTGCTTGACCGGGACGGACAGGCGCTCGCCGGGCACGCAGCTGCGCGTCCACGCCGTCTCAGGGTTCACCACTTCGAGCTCGACCTGGCGGCAGATAAAGCGCAGGGAGGTGTTTGGCAGCAGCGCGCCCGGCAGCAGCCCGGCCTCACAGAGGACCTGGAAGCCGTTGCAGATGCCGAGCACGGGCCCGCCCGAGCGGGCGAATCGGTCCACCGCGGTCATGATCGGCGAGAAGCGCGCGATCGCGCCCACGCGCAGATGGTCGCCGTACGAGAATCCGCCGGGCACGATCACCGCGTCGACTCCTCCGAGCCCCTGGTCCTGATGCCACAGGATCTCGGCGTCGCCGACCTTGGACGCGGCCACCAGGGCGTCGCGCTCGTCGCACGAACCGGGAAAGCGGATGATCCCGAACTTCACGGCCCAGAGGTCTCGATCGAGTAGTCCTCGATCAGCGGATTGGCCAGCAGTGCCTCGCACATCTCGGGCAGCCGGGCCGGATCCTCCACGTCCAGCTCGATGAGCCGGCCGACGTGGACGTTGCGCACGCCCTCGAAGCCAAGCGCCGGCAGCGCGCGCTCGACGGTCTGGCCCTGCGGGTCGAGAATCCCTGCCTTGGGCCGGATGAGCACCCGCGCTCTCATGACGGCGCGCCCGACCGCTCGAGCCAGGCCGAGAACGACTCCCCTGCCAGCAGCTCGTAGGCCCGGACGTAGCGGTCACGCGTGGCGGCGACGACCTCGTCGGGGATGGGCGGTGCGGGCGGCGCCTTGTCCCAGCCGGTTCCGCTCGCCCAGTCGCGCACGAACTGCTTGTCGAACGACGGCTGCGAGCGGCCGGGCGCGTAGCCCTCGACGGGCCAGAAGCGCGACGAGTCCGGCGTGCAGACCTCGTCGCCGAGGACGAGCACTCCATCCGGATCGAGCCCGAACTCGAACTTCGTGTCGGCCAGGATCACCCCGCGCGCCCGCGCAAAGGCGGCCACCCGCTCGTACACCGCGATGGACACGTCCCGCAGTCGAGAGGCCAGCTCCTCCGAGCCGGCGAGCTCCGCCGCGCGGGCGAAGTCGATGGCCTCGTCGTGACCCTCGTCGGCCTTGGTGGACGGCGTGAAGATCGGCTCGGGAAGCTGCGCTGATTCGTACAAGCCATCGGGAAGCCGGATCCCGGAGACCGAGCCCGTAGCGTTGTAGTCCTTCCATCCCGAGCCCGTGATGTAACCCCGCACCACGCACTCGACCGGCAGCATGGACAACCGCCGCACGCGCAGCCCACGGCTGCGCAGGTCGTCCGGAACCTCATCCGTGGCGGACAGCAGGTGGTTGGGCACGATGTCGCCGGTCAATCCGAACCACAGCACCGACAGGCCGGTGAGGACCCGGCCCTTGTCGGGGATGGGCGTCGGGTGGACGGCGTCATAAGTCGAGATGCGGTCGGACGCGACCATCAGCAGGTCGTCTCCGAGCTCGTAGAGCTCGCGGACCTTGCCACGCGCGAGCAGTGGCAGTTCATGGTTCATGGTTCATGGCCTCACAGCTCGTACGGGAAGGTGGTCAGGACCTCGCCGCCTTCTTCAGTCACGCGGACGAGGCTCTCGAGCCGGCAGCCACCGAAGCCACGCCGGTAGCAGCCCGGCTCCACCGCGATGACGTCGCCCGTCACCAGATCGTCCGAAGCGCGGCCCAGATACGGGCGCTCGTGGATCTCGAGGCCGACGCCGTGGCCGAGCGAGTGAAAGTAGCCCTCCTCGAGCGTGGTACCGGGCTGCTTGGAGAGCTGGGTCGGAACCCCGGCCGCGTGGAAGGGCTCGCAGGAGAGCGCGAAGAGCTCGCCGCCGGCCACGCCCGGCCGCACGGCACTTAGGACACGGTCCAGCGAGTCGCGCGACAGCTCCCAGAAGCGCGCCTGTTCCTCCGATGGCTTCCCACCGCCTGCGACGAAGGAGCGCGTCATGTCCGCCCAGCAACGTGATCGCTTGTCTCTCGGCCAGATATCGACGATCACGGGCGCCCCAGCGGCGATCGGCCCGGAGCCCGACTCGTGACCGACGGCCGATTGAGGCCCGGAGGACACGATCACATCGTCCGGGAGCTCCGCGTCGTGTTTGGCGCAGACCGCCTGCATCGCCCGCCTGACGTCCTCGCTCGTCAGCCCTTCGCGCAGGTCCGTCAAGAGGCTGCGTGCGGTGGCCATGGCGGCATCAGCGGCCGTCTGCGCGCGCATGATGCCCTCGAGCTGGACACCCGTCTTGACCCGCCGCCGCCGCATGAACACATCCCCCTCAGGGTGCAGCTCAAGACCACCGGCCCGCAGGTGATCGGCCACGAACAGCGGGAAGTCGGGCGGGACGACGACGCTCTGGAGGCCGAGGTCGCGCAAGAGCCGAAGCGCCAACTCGGCGTCCGCGGTGAGCGGATCGACCCCGTCGGCGGAGAGCTCGTCACGCCCGAGCCCGCTCGGGTCCACCACTTCGACGCCCGTGGCCGCCACGGCGTCGCGATCCAGGACGCTGATGATCGCGATCCGGCGGCCCGCGACCTCGACGTATGTGAAGGGGTCGCCGATCCCCACAGGTACGGCGTGGAAGAGGTCTGCAGAGAGCTCAGGGGCGGCGTGCATGAGGATCGGCTCGGCCATCGACCCGGTCATTGTGCCAGCCGCATCGGAAGTCCCGGTCAGGCCGGAGCGACGGCGTCGAGGCGGGCGAGCACCTCGGGCACGTGACGGACGTAGCGGCCGTAGTCGAAGACCGCGTCGAGGTCGAGCCCGGCGGCTGCGGGCTCCCGCGCGAGCAGCTCCCGCAAGGGCGTCTGGGAGTCCCACGCCTCCTGCGCCGCGCGCTGGACGATCCGGTAGGCCTCGTCGCGGGCCATGCCACCCTCGACGAGCGCCAGCAGGATCGCCTGCGAGAACAACGCCCCGCACGTGAGCTCGAGGTTCGCCCGCATGCGATCGGCGTGGATCGTCATCCCGCGCACCACCCGCAGGGCCAGGGCCTGCATGTAGTCGAGCAGGATCGTGGCGTCGGGCAGGATCACTCGCTCGGCCCCTGAATGCGAGATGTCGCGCTCGTGCCAGAGTGCGACGTTCTCGACCGCCGCGGTTGAATGGCCGCGCAGCACCCGCGCGAGCCCGGTGATCCGCTCCGTGGTGATCGGGTTGCGCTTGTGGGGCATCGCGCTCGAGCCCTTCTGACCGGCACGGAAGGGCACCTCCACCTCGCGAACCTCCGTGCGCTGCAGGTGGCGGATCTCCGTCGCGAGCCGCTCGAGCCCGGCGCCTGCGAGAGCGATGGCCTGGAGCAGCTCGGCGTGGCGGTCTCGGGGGACCACCTGGGTCGAGACGGGCTCGCGGGCAAGGCCGAGCCGCTCGAGCACCTGCGCCTCGAAGCCCGGGCCGAGCGTCGCGTAGGTTCCGACCGCCCCCGAGATCGCGCCGGTCGCGGCCTGGGCGAACGCCCGGTCAAGGCGGTCGGCGTTGCGGTGAGCCTCGAAGGCGAAGCCGGCCAGCTTGAGTCCCAAGGAGGTCGGCTCGGCGTGCACGCCGTGGGTACGACCGACACAAAGGGTGCCCGCGTGCTCGCGGGCGCGCTCGGCCAGCGTCGAGGCGAGCTCCCGCGCGCCGCGCACGATGGGCGCTCCTGCCCGCTGGAGCTGGAGCGCCAGCGCCGTGTCGAGCACGTCGGATGATGTGAGCCCGTAGTGGATCCAACGCCCGGCGGGGCCCGCGTCGGCGGAGAGCACATCGACGAAGGCGGCGACGTCATGGTCGGTCACCCGCTCGCGCTCGGCCACCGCTTCCACGCTGAAGGTGGCGGCGCGGATGGCCTGGAGCTCAGCCGGCGTCGGTCCCTCCAGGCCCTCCGCGGCGGCCACCTCGACGTCGCGCCAGGCGGACATCCGCGCCTCGTCGGTCCAGACCGCCCCCAGCTCGGGTCGGGTGTAGCGGGCGATCATCGTGCCCTACGCGGAGAGGATGCGCGCTGCGAGCACCGCGGCGTTGCGCGCGGAATCCACGCCCACGCAGGCGACCGGCACGCCCGGCGGCATCTGGACGATGGACAGAACGGCGTCGAGGCCGCCGGCGATCGAGCGCTTGGAGGTGAGTGGGACGCCGATCACCGGCAGCTCCGAATGCGCGGCCACCACGCCCGGGAGGGCCGCGGAGAGCCCAGCACCAGCGATGATCACCCGTATTCCCCGCATCTGCGCGTTGCGGGCGTAGTCGGCGACCATCTCAGGATCGCGGTGCGCGGACATCACGCGTACCTCATGCAGGATGTCGCGCGACTCGAGTTCCTTGGCGGCGGCGTCCATCGCGGGCATGTCGGACTCGGAGCCCATGAGGATCGCGACGCGCGGGGCGTCGACCTCGAGCGCGTCGAACTGGTGCGCCACTTCGGCTTCGGTGACGGGGGACGCCACAGGCAGGTCGACCAACGGAACGGGTACGTCGACAGGGGGATCGGGCTCGCTCATCTCTTTGTCGCCCGCTCGATCTCCACCGCACGCTGGGCGATGTCCGAACGCAGCTGCCGGCCGTTGAAGACGATCATGTCGGCGCCAGCATAAGCGGCCGCGCGGGCGCTCGCGAGGTCGGCCGCGAGCGCGGTGACGTTCAAGACGCGCCCGCCCGCGGTCACCAGGGCGCCGTCCCCCCGCAGAGCGGTGCCCGCGTGGGTCACTTCGAGCGTCGGTTCCACCGCATCGAGACCCGAGATCACGTCGCCGCTCGACACGCTCTCCGGATAGCCGCCCGAGGCGAGCACCACGCTCACCGCACAGCGCTCGTCCCACTCGAGCTCGACGCCGGCCAGACCCCCGGGGCGGGTCGCACGCTCGAGCAGGTCGAGCAGATCCGAATGCAGGCGAGGGAGGACCGCCTGGGTCTCCGGGTCGCCGAAGCGCACGTTGAACTCGAGCACCCGCGGCCCGTCGGCGGTCAGCATGATCCCGGCGTACAGAACGCCGTGGAACGGGGTGCCGCGACGGGCTAGTTCCTCGACGACGGGCTGGTGCACCGTGGCGGTGATCTCTTGCACTGTCTGCGGCCCAAGCTCGGGAACGGGAGAGAAGGCGCCCATCCCACCCGTGTTGGGCCCTGTATCCCCGTCCCCGATCCGCTTGAAGTCGCGGGCCGGAGCCAGCGCCAACGCCCGCTCCCCGTCGCACACGGCCAGCACGGAGAGCTCATCCCCGGTCAGGTGCTCCTCGACGACGACGGGATGCTCGCCGAAGCGGCGCTCGACGAGCATGGCCTGGAGGGCCACCCCGGCTTCCTCCTCGTCCTGCGCGATGACCACTCCCTTGCCGGCGGCCAGGCCGTCGCTCTTGATCACCGCGGGATAGCCCTGGATGGCCGCGAGGCCGTCCGGCACCGTGCGCACGACCGAGTGGGCGGCGGTGGGCACGCCGGCCGCCGCCATGACCTCCTTGGCGAGCGCCTTGGATCCCTCGAGGCGCGCCGCCTGTGCGCTCGGGCCGAAGCAGGGGATGCCTGCGGCCCGGAGATCGTCCGCGAGCCCCTCGACCAAGGGAGCCTCTGGACCGATGACGGCGAGGCCGACCCCTGCGGCGGCCGCCGCCATGACCAGGTCGCCTTCCGGCAGAGGCGAGGCATCGACAGCGATACCGGGATTGCCCGGCGAGCACAGCAGCTGCGGACGGCGCGGAGACCGAGCGAGAGCCCGAACGAGCGCATGCTCGCGGCCGCCTCCGCCGACGACGAGCACCTTCAACGGGGGTTCACGGGAGAATAGGTTTTCGGCCTTCGATCACCGCTGCGCGGCGATCTCCGGACGAGGTCACAGGGCCTTCGCTCGTCGCTGCGCAGCGGTCTCCGGTCGACGTCAGAGGGCCTTCGGACGACGTCACAGAGCGGAGATGAAGTCGTCGATCGGGATCGCCGTGAGTGACTCGTAGCGTGCCGTCCCGCGCGAGCCGAGCTCCATGGAGACCCGGGCCATCGTCTTGTCGTCAGGCGCCTCGACGACGTTGACGAAGTCGAAGCGGCCGAGAGTGGCCCACTGCGCCTTGACCGTCGCACCGAGCTGCTCGATCTCCGAATTGACCTCGCGAATCCGCTGCGGGTTGTTCTTGATGGTCTGGACCCCCTCGGGCGAGAGGGTCGTCAGCATGATCCAGACGGGCACGGGCGCGCTCCTGTTCGGGGAAGGACGTCGGAGCCGTCGGTTCTACCTGATCCGGCGCGTCGTCGTACTAGGCTCCGAACTCAAGCAACGAATTGGAACGGCCACATGCCAACTCGCAGGCTCGCCGCGTACGGATGCGCCGTGACCTTCATCGGACTCACTTTGCCGAGCACCGCGTCGGCTGCGGTTCTGACGCCCCTGAAGCCGTGCTACGTCTCGGTTCCCAACGCGTCGCGCGAGGTCGAACCCGTCGCGGTAGGAGGCAACGGCTTCACCCCCGGATCGAAAGTCGACATCGCGGTCGACGGGGTGCCGGCGGTCAGCGGCGTGCCGGTCGATCCCGCAGGCGGCCTGCCCGCCGGCGTGCAGGTCCGGGCGCCGTTCGTCACCAAGGGCGACAAGGCCTTCGCGATCACCGTCGCCGAGCAGGGCAACCCGATCAACACGGTCACGGGCGCATCTCGCGTCACCGCACTCAGCGCGAGCTTTCAGCCGCGGACGGGCAAGCCGGGCCGCACGGTCACGTTCCGCGGGCGCGGATTCACGCTCGGCGGCAAGGTCTACCTGCACTACCGCTTCAAGGGCAAGACGCGCAAGCGGATCTCCGTGACGCCCGGCGGGCCCTGCGGCCGCTTCGAGGTGCGCCGCCGGCTGTTCCCGTTCTCGCGCGTCAGCACGGGCCTCTGGATCGTGCAGTTCGATCAGCAGAAGAAGTACTCGGCGACGCCCAAGACCGCCTTCGTCCAGCAGTCCATCACGGTCACTCGGACGGTCCGCTTC
>JACCYI010000229.1 GCA_013696535.1 Solirubrobacterales bacterium | reverse complement strand
GAGCAACTCGAGGCGCCGAGCGAGGTGTCGTGCGAGCCGGTCCTGCCGGGCTTCGTGCTCGACCTGCGGGACATCCTGTGAGGCGCGCGCGGTGCCGCTGACGCCGTACGTCTGCACGAACTGCGGGTTCTGGCAGAGGCACTTCGCCGTGCCCGCGGGATGCCCGGTCTGCGAGGACCATCGTCACGTCCTGCCCGACGACGGCTACGAGTTTCTCTCTCCGCAGCTCACCGACGCCCGCGGAGAGGTCGTCTGGGATGAGCCCGAGCCCGGCGTCTGGCGCTTTGCGATGACCGATCCAATCGGGATCGGCCCCATGGGCTACGTGATCGAGCACCCTGAAGGCAACGTCGCCTTCGAGGGCGCGGGCTGGTACTCCGACGCCGCGCTGGACTTCATCGACTCGCTCGGCGGCCTGCGCGTGGCCACGGCGTCGCATCCTCACTCGTTCGGCGCCCTGTGGCGGTTGACCGATCGCTTCGGACCGGAGGTTCCGCTGCACGTGGGCGACCTCGGATGGGCGACCGCCTTCACCGTCACTGAGCCCTACGACACCACGCTCGCGCTCGCCCATGATCTCGCGCTGCACCACACGGGCGCGCACTTCGCCGGCCATCAGGTCCTCCACGACGGGCGCCGCGGCATCCTCTTCTCGGGGGACGCGCTCAAGCTCGAGCTCGACCCGGCGGACGACCGGTGCGCCACCGGCATCTCCTGCCACAAGGCCTTCGTCCGAGGGGTGCCGCTCTCCCACGCCGAGCTCGCGAGCTATCGCGACGTCTTCGCGCCTTTGGACTTCACCCAGACCTGGACGCCGTTCGAGCAGGGCGCCAATGCGGGTCGCGCCGCGGCTCTCGCGCTGCTCGACGGCCAGCTTGGCGACCGGCCGCACGCCGACTTCGTGGCAGTCGAGCCGGAGCCAGGAAAGTGAGCGCCATCGACGCCTACCGCGCCTTCCTCGAGCGCCGGTCCAACGAGCTTGAGGTCTTTCCGATCGACGGCCTCGACCGGCTCGGCGTGCCCGTCTGGTCGGCCTCGGCATGGGACGACACAGTGAGCGCCCACGGCGCTGGCTACGGGCAGACGGAGATGCAAGCCGAACGCGGGGCGCTCGGCGAGACCGTCGAAGGTCTCGCGGCCGCCCTGTGGGCGTCGGAGGCCCGCCCGCGTGAGCTCTTGCTCAAGGACGCGCGCCAACTCGGGGCGACCGAGCCGCGGGCGCTCTCGCCGGTCGCCGGAACCTCCGTCGCCGACGACCAGCCCCTGCTCTGGATCGAGGCTCTGACGTGGCCCGAGGGCCGGTCGCGACTGCTGCCCCTCGAAGCCGTCGTCACTTCCGTCGCCGAGTTCGCGATCGCCGCCCGTGACTTCCCGCACCTGGCGCCGGTGTTTCCGCCCATCACCAACGGCCTGGGCGCCGGAGATGGGGAGGATCTCGCGCGCGCCGTCGGCCACGGTCTCAACGAGCTGCTTCAGCGCGACCTCAACTGGTCTCAGTTCAAGGCGCTCGACACGGGGCGCTCGGTGGACGCCGCGGCGATCTGGCCTGAGGGAGTGCGCCGGCTCGCGGAGCGAGGCGTCGCGATCCGGCTCAAGTACTCGGGTCACGCGTTCGGAGTCCACGCCTTCCACTGCAGTGGCGTCGACGCGCAGGCGACGTCGCTCATGCGTACCGCGACGGGCGAGGGGGCCGACGCCGATCCCGCCGTCGCCGCCCTCAAGGCGATGCTCGAATTCTGCTCATCGCGCTGCCGCAAGCGGTTCTCCTTCGGAGGTCAGGAGGCGCTGGCGGTGGCACCTCACGTGTACGTCGGCCGGTTCCGGACGCCGGCCGGCCAGGGCGCCCAGGAGCTCGGCATCGACCTGGCCGCGCGTTTTGACTCTCTGCTCTCCGATCCCGATGCCGTCGCCGAGGTCAGCGATCGCATCACGCGGGTGGTCGAGATGGTCCCGCTTCCGCCGGCCTACGCGCCGATGCGACGCGAAGCCGCTCTCGCCGAAGCCGGCCACGAGATCCTCTACGTGCCGATGACCGAGGGCGGCGACGAGGCGCAGGTCGCCAAGGTGGTCGTCCCGGGCCTCGAAGCCGAGGTGCTCAGCCACCAGCGCCTGGGGCCCCGCGGCATCGAGCGCCTGGCGGCGCGCTGCCCGCACGCAGTCCACGAAGGGCCCGACTCCCCCGGTCCGGGCTGGACCCGCGCGTTCGGCGTCTGGGTCCACACCAAGTGGCTCGCCGAGTTGGCTTCGACGTTCTTCCCCCTCTATCGCGAGCCCGACCGGCACGCCTACGAGGCCCCCGCGTGAGATTCGCCTACAACACGAACGGCGTGCAGAATCACCGGCTTGAAGACGCCGTCGAACTGGTGGCGGACGCGGGCTACGACGGCGTCGCGCTCTCACTCGACGTCCACCACCTCAATCCCTTCGCGCCCTTCCTGCCGAGCCGGGCCTTCAAGCTGGGTCAGCGCCTGAGCGCGCTCGGGCTGGGGACGGTGATCGAGACGGGCGCCCGCTTCCTGCTGAACCCGCGCGTCAAGCACGAGCCGACCTTGGTCTCGCCCGAGCCGGGCGGTCGCGCCCACCGACTCGAGTTCCTGCACCGTTGCGTCGACGTCGCCTCCGTGCTCGGCTCGGAGGCCGTGTCGTTCTGGTCCGGCGTGCCGCGACCGGGAGTCTCGCGCGAGGACGCGCACACCTGGCTGCGCGAGGGCATCGACGCCCTTCGCGCGTACGCCGACGCACGGGACGTCGTGGTGGCCCTCGAGCCCGAGCCGGGGATGGTCATCTCAGACCTCGACGACTTTCTCGCGCTCGCACCGTCCGACATGCCGCTCGCGCTGGACACGGGCCACTGCCTGGTCACCGGCGAACGCGACCCGGCCGACGCCGTTCGCGAGTTCGCCGGGCGGACCGCGACCATCACGGTGGAGGACATGCGACGCGGCGAGCACGTGCATCTGCCCTTCGGCGAGGGCGACATGGACGTGCGGTCCGTGCTCGCCGCCATCTCGGAGATCTCCTTCACCGGACTCGTGTGCGTCGAGCTCTCTCGCGACTCCCACCGCGCCCACGAGATGGTGCCCGCCGCCATCGCCGCGCTGCGATGAGGATCTGCTTCGTCTCACGTCGCTTCTTCCCCGCCGTCAGTGGGATGTCGGTTTACGCGTCGAACCTTCTCCGCGAGCTTGTGGCGGCGGGGCACGAGGTCACCATGGTCTCCCAGTACCGAGGCGACGAGGAGGGCACGCGAGTCTATGGTGGCGGCCCGCCTCCCCGTGTGCCGGGCGTGGAGGTGATCGGCCTGGAGGCGCTCGGCGAACAGGCGGGCGGCGACTTCGAGGCCGACGTGGCGACCATCCGGGAGACGGTGCTGGCGGCGGGGCGGTTCGACCTCGTCCACGCCCAGTACGGCTACCCGACCGGGCTCGCGGCGATGGAGGCCGCCCGAGAGCTCGGGGTGCCCTGCGTGGTGTCCATCCAGGGCGGCGACGGACATTGGGTCGGTTCCTGCTGCGGCACCCACGAGCGCGCGATGCGGACGGTGCTCGACCATGCGGGAGCGCTGCTCATCGGCTCGCCCTCGTTCCGTGACGAGGTCATCGGCCGCTTCGGCACCCCGCCTGAACGCTTCACGATCATCCCCGGGGCGGTCGACGCCGACCGGTTCCGGTTCGGTCCGCCGCAGGACCGTCGCGGCCGGCTCGCCCACGGATCCCCTGGCCGACGCGATCGAGACCGTCGTCAGCGGGGGTCTCTTGAGACATCGCTAGCCGGTGATAGCCCTGGAGTAGCACCGGCTAGCGATTCTCGAGAGGACACCCCGCCGTCCGCGCGAGCCGCACCCCCGACGCTCCTCTACCACGGGCGCGTCGATCGCAGGAAGGGCGCACTCGACCTCATCGACGCGATCGCGGACATGGATACCGACGTCCGGGTCGTCATGTCCGGGATAGGCCCGGACTTCGAGGCGGCACGAGCAAAGGCCACCGCTCTCTCCCTCGATGCGCAGTTCCCGGGCGTCATCGACTACGACCAGGTGCCGGACGTCTACACAGACGGCGATCTCTTCGTCTCCCCCACCTACGCCGAAGGCTTCTCGAACACCATCCTCGAAGCCATGGCATCCGGATTGCCCGTGGTCGCCGGACGGGCGGTCGGCGTCGTCGACTGCATCACGGACGGGGCCAACGGTGTGCTCGTGGAGCCGGGCGACGTCGGCGGTCTCGCCTACGCCCTCGATGCGCTGCTGGCGGACGGGCCGCGGCGCGAGCGCCTCGCACTTCAGGCGAGAGACGACGTCGAGCGCAAGTACGCCTGGCCTGTCGTGGCTCAGCAGATCATGCACGCCTACGCCACTGCGCCCGCGCGAATCGACTGGGCCTCGCCGACCGGGCCGCGGGAGCCGTGCCGCTTCCGCGAGGCGCCGCACCTGCTGTGAAGCGCGCGCTGTTCGTCTCGCCACACCTCGACGACGCCGTCTTCTCAGCCGGAGCGGTGCTCGAAGGCCTCGACGCGTACACGACCCTGCTCACGGTCTTCACCGCGAGCGTCCCCGACCCCCGCGGCTTCGCTCTGGTGTGCCAGACCGGCAAGGGGATCGAAGCCCACGTCGACTACATGGCGCTGCGGCGAGCCGAGGACGAGCGAGCGGCACAGATCCTCGAGGTCGACGAGCTCATCCACCTAGGTCTGCCTGAAGCGCCGCACCGTGGCTACGAGTCCTCCGCGGCGCTCTTCGGCCCGACGCACGACGCGATCGAGCTGGACCTGCCCGACGCCGACGTCGTCTACGTGCCGCAGGGCATCGGCGGGCACGTGGACCACGTCGTGGTCATCGAAGCAACCCGCGGCATCGCGACCCATCGCTACCGCGACCTGCCCTACGGCCTGCGAAGCCCGGACGGCGACGGTCGACCCGTCGCCCCCACGCGTCGCAAGCTGGACGCCTGTGCGGCGTACGCCTCCCAGCTCGACTTCCAGTTCGGCGGGGAAGCGGCGATGCGCGCCGCCCTCGGCGGCGCGCTCGAGCGGATCCTCTAGGCGCGGACCCCGACCGGGACCATGGACGGATCGCGGTAGGGCTGTTCCTCCTTGACACCTTCTTCGAGGTAGACGGATTCCACGTTGACCTCCCAGAGGTCGTGGCTCGCGCCCTGCTGGATGTTCTCGACGGCGCGCAGAGCGGTGAGCATCGAGTGGTCCGAATTGTTGTAGCGATGCAGCCCGTTGCGGCCTACCTGCTGTAGGTTGGCGAGCCCGGCCAGCCAGTCCTTGATGACGTCGACGTGCTCTGAGTAGGCCTCGTCGTAGACGGGATACGCGAGCGGCACCCGGGTGACGAAGCCGCGCTCGACCTTGGAGGCGTCGGCGAGCCCGAGGGCCTCGAGCTCGCCCTTGGCCATCTCGACGAGGTCCTCATCAGCCGCGGCCCAGACCTCATCGCCCTGGTTGCAGAAGTACTCCATGCCGACGGATGCCTTGGTCGGATCGGGAACCATCCAGGGGCTCCAGGAGCGGAAGTTCTGGATGCGCCCGACCGCGACGCCCGGCTCATGGATGTAGATCCAGTTGTCGGGAAACAGGTCCTCGCCGTCCACGATGAGCGCGACGGTCAGGAAGTCGCGGTAGCGCAACCCTTCTCCCGCCGTCTGCACGGGCTTGGGCGCGCGGGGAGCCGAGAGGCGGACGGTGTCGCGCAACGCGAGCGAGGAGATGACCTCGGACACCTCGACGCGCTCCCCGCCGGCGTGGATGGCGAGCACCCGGCCGCCGAGGGTCTCGATCTGCTCGACGGGCGTGTTGAGGCGGACCTCGCCGCCCAGGGCGACGATCTCGTCGCACATGGTCTCCCACATCTGGCCCGGGCCGAAGCGGGGATAGTGGAACTCCGAGATCAGTGACTTGATCTTGTTGTCCTTGTTGCCGAAGAACGCCGACTTCGCCGCAGAGAAGAACGAGAGGCCCTTGATGCGCTGGGCGGCCCACTCGGCGCGCAGCTCGGTCGCCGGCACGCCCCATACCTTCTCGGTGTAGGTCTTGAAGAAGTGCTGGTAGAGGCGCTTGCCGAAGCGATTGGAGACCCAGTCCTCGAGCGACTCCTCCTTGCCCTTCGGCTTGACGACCGCCCACAGGTAGGAGAGCAGTGAGCGCGTGAGCTCGACCGGGCCGAGCTTCTTGATGACGTCCATGCCGTTGAGTGGATAGTCGAGGAACTTGCCGTTCCAGTAGATGCGCGACATCCTCGGACGTTTGAGGAACTCCTCCTTCATCACCTCGTGCCAGAGGTCATCCACTTCCTGGGACTTGGTGAAGAACCGGTGGCCGCCCAGATCGAAGCGGTACCCGTCGCGGACTTCCGTCTTGGCGATGCCTCCGACCTGGTCCTCAGCCTCGAAGACGATCACCGGCCGCCCCTGCTGAGCGAGCCGGTATCCCGCGGTCAGCCCGGCGGGGCCTCCACCGAGGACGGCGACGGGGAGCTCGGAGCCGCCGAAGCGACCGGAGGTGTGCGTGGAACGCTGATCGTCGACAAGGGACATGCCCGCACCTTGCCTGCTCTCCCGCCCCTTCCTGCGCGCGCCCAACACCCGCTAACAGCCCTTAATCGGCTCTCGGCGAGTCCGCTACCGTGACGCGATGCAGCCCGGGGCGGCGCTCGACATCCTCGTCGTCGATGATGACCAGCCGTTGCGCAACATGCTCCGGCGGTCCTTCGAGCGCGAGGGTCATCGGGTGACCGCCGTGGCCGACGGCCGCGCGGCGCTGGCCGCCGCCGCCGACCGGCCCTTCGACGTCGTGCTGCTCGACGTCGCCCTCGGTGCCGGCCCGACGGGGCACGACGTCGCGCGGCTCCTGAGGGCGCGCCGCGACGTGGTCCCCATCATCATGCTGACCGCCCTCGATTCAGAAGCGGACGCCGTACAGGGCCTCGAATCCGGCGCCGACGACTACGTGACCAAGCCGTTCGGTCTCGCCGAGCTGCGCTCGCGTATCCGCGCGGTGCTGCGCCGGACCCAGGGCCGTGTGGTGGAGGGCAGCGTGCAGGCCGGCCCGGTGACGCTCGACCGTGATCTGCACCGGGTGACGGTCGAGGGCAACCCGATCAAGCTGACCTTCTCGGAGTTCGAGTTGCTCGCCCACCTCCTGAGTCGTCCTGGACACGCCTTCAACCGACAGGAGCTCTTGCGGGCGATCTGGGGCGATTCGGCCTACCGCGACCCGCGAGCGATCGACGTCCACATCCGCCATCTCCGGGAGAAGCTCGAGGCCCGGCCCGAGGAGCCGAACCTGATCCTCACCGTGCCGGGTCGCGGCTACCGGTTCCGCCCCTCGTGAAGCGGCGCCCCACCCTCGGGCTGCGGTGGCGCCTCCTACTGGCGCTGGTCCTGACGAGCGCCGTGACGCTCGCCGTGGCGGCGTACGCGCTCGTGGGTCCGCTGACCGAGCGGCTTCGCAACTCCAACATCGAGACCCTCCGGCAGGCCAGCCTCGGCGCGCGCCCGAGCTTCGAGCGGGCGCGACGGTTGCGCGAGCCCGAGCGCTATCTGGCCCTCCAGAGCGCCGGTCTCCGGCTGCAGGGTCGCGCGAACGCCCGGGTCCTGGTCAGCGACCCCCTGCTCGACGAGTTCGAGTACGACACGGACATCGGCGCGCCCACCCGCCAGGCGCTGCTCGCGGCGCTGCGATCGCTCCGCATCCGTGGGACGGTGGTCGACATCGAGGACGAGCAGGCCACCATCGCCGTCCGGCTGTTCAAGAGCCCGCCGGGCGAACGGACTCCCGGGATCCTCGTCGCCCAGCGGCAGCTCACCGACGTCACGGCCGCCGTCCAGCAGGTCCGCAACGCCCTCCTGGCCGCCGCCGGCGTCGGCCTCCTGGTGGCCGTCCTGCTCTCCGTCGCCATCTCGAGCACGCTGCTGCGCCGGCTGGAGCGCCTTCGAGCGGCGGCTCTGCGCATCACCGCGGAAGGAGCCACCGCACCACCGCCGCCGGAGGACCCCGTGCGCGACGAGGTGGGCGACCTGGCACGGACGCTCACCCGGATGCAGGAGGCGCTTCAGCGCGAAGAGGCGTCGCGCCGCTCTTTCGTCTCCACGGCATCCCACGAGCTGCGGACGCCGCTGACCATGCTGCAGGGGACCATGGAGCTCCTCGAGGAGGATCTCCGCGATCAACCGGTGGACCTCGAGGATGCGCAGCGGCAGGTGGCCAGCGCCCGCCGTGAGCTGCTGCGCCTTTCGAGCCTGGCGGGGGAGCTGCTCGACCTGTCGCGGCTCGACGCCCAGGTTCCGCTGCGCTCGGAGCCGGTCGAGCTGTCGGAGATCGCCCGCGCGGTGGCCTCCGAGTTCGACCTGCGCGCCGCCGAGTGCCGGATCGACCTGGCGATCTTCACCACGCCTGAGCCACCGTGGGCGATCGGCGATCCGGACGCGATCGCCCGGGTCCTGCGCATCCTGGTCGACAACGCCCTACGCCATGCGCCGGCGGACAGCACCGTCGAAATGACGGCCGGCGGCCGCGAGCACGGCTGGGCGTTCCTCGAGGTCGCCGACAACGGGCCGGGAGTCCTCCCGCAGGAGCGCGAGCGGATCTTCGAGCGCTTCTACCGCTCTCCTGGAGCTTCGAGCCAGAGCGGCTTCGGTCTCGGGCTGGCGATCGGCCGCGGCCTCGCGGAGCGCATGGACGGCAGCCTGCGGCTGAGCAGCGGCGACGGCGCGGGCGCTCGCTTCGTGTTCACGCTTCCGACCAGCCTTTCAGCCCCGGGCGCCTCCCTTGATCATGACGGTGGCCTGGACCGGATTGGGGTGCTCGGGAAACGGTGAGGGCGGATAGATCGCCGAGACCCGGAGGCGCTCGTCGTTGCTCAGCGCCCGCGACCACTCCTCCGAACGCACCCGCACGAGGCTCGTCCACGGCGCGGACCAGCGCGCGAGGGCGTAGATCATCGGCTCCACCAACACGATCCGCTGGCCCGGCGCGAGGGCGTCGACGAGAGGACGCAGATCGCGAGTGGCGCTGGTCTGCTCGAGGCGCTCCACCCCATCTCGCCAGTCCGTCACACCGAGATCCTCCACCGGACCCCAGAGCGTGGCCCAGCGCAAGTTGTCAGGCAGGTAGTGCGCCAAAACGGGGAGCTGCTCGGGCTGGGCGGAGACGACGAGATCGCCGGGGCGCAGGCTGGGCGCGAGCGATGCCGTGACGCTGCGCACGTTGCTCTTCTCCGAGCGCCCCGCGGTGCCCGACCACATGATGGCCACCAGGGCCAGTCCGACCAGCCCGAGCCTTTTTGCGCGGGCGAGGCCGAGCGCGCAGAGGAGCAGCAGCGGGGGGAGCGCTACGGCGAAGTACCGGCCCGCCCAGGCGGGCGACACCTGCGACGCGCCCCACGCAAAGGCGATCGTCAGCGCGCTGATGCTCGCCAGCGCCACCGCCGAACGGGCCTCCGCGTCCAGGCGCTTGCGGGAAGCGATGGCCGCGATCCCGACCCCACCGGCGAGCAGCAGGGCGACCTGCTCCACGGGACCCAGGAGGCGCGAGAACGCCTCGGTGAGGTCTTGCAGGTCCGGAGGCCGGGACCACGGGGCGCCTGTGTGTCCGGCCTGGAACAGCAGGGTCGGCAGCCAGGGCGCATAGAGGATCAGTGCGCCACCGAAGCCGAGAACGCCGTCCCGGAGTAGTGCCCGGCGGCCGGCGCGCGGCTCGAAGACGACCAGGCAAAGCCAGACGAGACCCAGTGAAGCCGCGAAGAA
Organism: Solirubrobacterales bacterium; assembly: GCA_013696535.1. The sequence continues at coordinate 1,113 of JACCYI010000229.1, read as the reverse complement.
CAACGCCCAGTTGTGTGTGTAGAGGAGCGCTGCCAGAGCCAATGAGAAGACGGGGAGCATCGCTCGCCGGCGATGGATCAGCGCCGCGACGTACGCGCCCGTGGCGACGGTGCCGAGCAGGATCACCAGCGCGTACATGCGCGTCTCCTGGGCGTACTGGGTGATGAACGGATTCATGGCGGCGAGCACGCCGGCGATCCACCCGGCTCGGATGCCGAACAGGCTGCGGGCGAGCAACACCGCCGAGGGCACGGTGAGGACGGCGAAGAGCAGCGAGAGGCCATGGGTCGTCGCCTCGCCGGTCGATCCGGTCAGCGCCATCCAGACGTGCAGCACCATGTAGTAGAGGGGCGGCGAGCCGTCGAGTCGCATCACGCCGGGGATGTCGAGGAGTGGACGGTCGGCGATCCCCACGGACAGCCCTTCGTCGACCCAGTAGCCCACGCCCAGGTTCCGCGTGCGGAGCAGCAGCGACACGGCGATGAGCCCGCACACCCCGAGTGCGATACCCGCGAGCTCGGCACGAGAGCTGCCCAGGGCTCGCAGCCGCACGGCCATGAGCGGTCGCGAGGCGTAGGTGGCCATGTACAAAGCGTACGAGGTGGGCGGCTTCAATCCTGCCGGGGACGGGGCAACACGCGACGCGGCGCCGCCGGTCCGCATCTCGCGCGGACCACCCACCGGCGGGTCCCGGCGACGAGGCGATAACGACGGTCGCGACTCAGGACGGACGGCTGCGGACGGGTCAAGCTGAACCGCCGCGCGGCGAAGACGATCCCGGGCCCGTACGGCACGATCTCGGCGCGCTCCAGGGGCACGTGCAGGCGCCAGGCCAGCGCCGTCGTGTCGAAGTTGCCCGTGTAGATGGCGCCGCAGCTCCGCGCCCGAGCGGCGCCGCCGGCGGCGGCGACGGCGTTGTCGAGATCGCGGTACAGGGCCGCTTCGGCTCGTACGAGGCGCATGTCCTTGGCGAACGTCCCCGCTTCGTGCACGACGAACGGCATCGTCGCCACGAGGATCAGCGCGACCGCCGTCGCTCCGGCCCCTTGCCCCCAGCGCCGGCCGACGGCACGGACGACGTCCACCCACCCGGCCCCGGCCAGGGAGCACAGC
>JACCYI010000064.1 GCA_013696535.1 Solirubrobacterales bacterium | reverse complement strand
GGCCTGGCCCGCCGCTTGCGCGGCTGAAGCCGCGGCACTGCAGGGGGCGTTCTGGGCTATGCACGACGCGCTCTACGCAGACCAGGGGAGGCTGGAGGATCCGCATCTGTGGGCGCGTGCTCGCTCGCTCGGCTTGGACCTGGAGCGCTTCGACGCCGATCGCAGGTCCGAAGCGGTGCTCGCACGTGTAAAGGCTGATTTCATGGGCGGCATGCGCGCCGGCGTCGGGACCACCCCGGCGCTGTTCGTGGAGGGAAAGCTGCTGCCCGGGCGGCCGGCGGAGGCCGAACTGCGAGCGCTCGCCTAGGTTTCGAGCAGCTCGGGGACCCGGCGCAGGCGGTGGTCGAAGATGCGGTCGAGCTCCGCCTTGACGAAGATCGCATGGGGGATGGCCCCGAGCGGTCCCCCCGGCAGGGCGTAACGCACCGTGTCGCGCATCAGCGTCCCGTCCCGGCCGTCGGGCTCGAACTCGTGGGTGTGATGCCACAGCGCGTATGGACCGCGGAGCTGCATGTCGACGAAGCGCACGCCAGGCTCCCACTCCTCGATCCGGGTCAGCCAGCTGATGGGAACCCCTCGCATCCGGAGCCGGTACTCGATGAGCGCTCCCACCCGCATGTCGATCGGCCGGGCCGTGACGATCTCGAAGCGCAGCGACGGCGGAGTGATGGCCTCGAGATTGGCGGCGTCGGCGAAGAACGGGAAGACGGCCTCCGGCGTACCGGGGAGGCGCTGCTCCCGTTCGAGCGTGTAGAGCGGCATGGCGGAGGTACGGGGGCGCCGCCGCCGGCGGTCATTTCCCGCAGCCGGAGAGGATGGATCTCTCCAGGGATCGCCTTTAACCGAAGCCGTCTTTCCGGGGATCGCCGGCCGGTGGTAGCGCTCGTCTGCCACCGGCTGGCGATCTCGGCAAGGACTCAACGTCGGTCGCGTCGACGGAGTGTCGCCCGGCAGCCCCTCCGCTTCCTCACCAGCCGGGGTTCGAGGGGCCGCTAGCATGATCGCACCACTACCGAAGCATTCACATGCTGGGGGCCCGCCCACACCGAGCGGCGGGCAATGAAAGGGAACACATGGCAGAAGTAACCCGGGTCTCCGTCGAGGTCGGCGGGAAGGAGATCTCCTTCGAGACCGGACGGATGGCCAAGCAGGCCTCCGGAGCCGTCGTCGTCGCTGCAGGCGAGACCATGGTGCTGTCCACCGCCACGGCCGGCAATCAGCGGGACGTTGACTTCCTCCCGCTCAACGTCGACATCGAGGAGCGGATGTACGCCGCGGGCAAGATCCCCGGCTCCTTCTTCAAGCGCGAGGGCCGCTCAGGCGAGAAGGGCACCCTCACCGCGCGCATGATCGACCGCCCGCTGCGTCCGTTGTTCCCCAAGGGCTGGCGTCGTGAGACGCAGCTCGTCGGGATCCCGCTGTCGATCGATCACATAAACCCGTACGACATCCTCGCCATGAACGGCGCGTCGGCGGCCCTGATGATCTCCGACGTCCCGTTCCCGATGCCCGTGGGCGCAGTGCGGATCGGCAAGATCGACGGCAACTTCGTGATCAACCCGCCAGAAGAGGAACTGCTCACCGCGGACCTCGATCTGGTGGTGTCGGGCTCCGAGGACGCCATCCTGATGGTCGAGGCCGGGGCGAACGAGATCCCGGAAGCCGAGATCCTCGACGCACTCGATATCGCGCACGGCGAGATCAAGAAGCTGTGCGCCGCGCAGCGCGAGCTCGCCGAGAAGGCGGGCAAGCCCAAGCAGGCCGTCGTCGCTCCCGAGGTCCCGCAGGATCTCCTCGACCAGGTCAAGGCCTCCCACGGCCAGGCCCTCGACGAGGCCACTTCGGTCCAGGACAAGCTCGCGCGCCAGGACGCCACGAAGGCCGTCGAGGAGCAGATCCTCGCGCAGTACTCGGGCGACCCTTCCTCCGAGACCTACGGCGAGGCGCGACAGAACGCGCAGCTCGCGTTCGACAAGCTCGAGAAGGCGATCATCCGCGAGCGCATCGCGGT
>JACCYI010000185.1 GCA_013696535.1 Solirubrobacterales bacterium | reverse complement strand
GACCTCGAGCGCGCGAGGTCGAGCACCCGCTCGACGAGCTGGTCGAAACCGATCCCTGCCGCTTCCGCCGCCTGAGGCAGGAGCGAGGTCTCGGTCAGGCCCGGGATGGCGTTGGCTTCGAGGACATACAGATCGCTTGTGTCGTCTTCGAGCATCAGGTCCACCCGAGCGAAGCCATAACAGCCGAAGAGCTCGTAGACGCGCATCGCAAGCTCCTGGGCGCGCCAGGTGCATTGATCGTCCAGGTCCGCCGGGCACGCAAAGGACGTGCGTCCGATCTCATAGCGCGCTTCGAAGTCATAGAACCGGCCGTCGCGCGGGACGGCCTCCACCACCGGAAGCGGCTCGGCGCCATCCGGTCCCTCGAGCACGGAGACCGCCAGGTCGCGTCCCGCGATGTGCCGTTCGAGCAGGACCTTGGTGTCGTATGAGAACGCCGCGACGAGCGCCGGAGCGACGTCTTCGGCGCTGGGAGCGAACTTGATGCCCAGAGCCGAACCACCGCCGGCCGGCTTGACCACCAGGGGGAAGTCGAGGTGCCGTTCGATGGCCGGCAGCGCGCGCGCGGCGCCGAGCTCCGTGAAGGCGGTGCCGTTGAAGGCGTAGAAATCAGGGGTCGGTATGCCGGCCTCCCGCATGAGGTGCTTGGCCAGGACCTTGTCGGTGCACCGAATGCACGCCGATGGGCCTGAAGCCGTGTAGGGGATGCCCAGAAGCTCGAGCAGCTCTTGCACGGTGCCGTCCTCGCCCTGCGGTCCGTGCAGGGCTACGAACGCGACGTCGGGGCGGTCGCTGAGCAGCCGATCGACCAGATCGTGCCCGACGTCGATGGAGATCACCTCATGACCGAGCCGTTCGAGGGCGTCCTCGACGCGGGCCCCGGACTTGAGGGAGATCGAACGCTCCAGCGAGCGTCCTCCCTTCAAGACGGCAACGCGGCTCATTGGGTCGCACGCCTCAGCGGCACGACTCGCCCCATGACTTCTCCCACCTCAAGAGCCACCGCGGCGGCGTTCCTCGACTCCATGGCGACCGGCGTCGCGACGGGATCGACTCCGGTGAGCGTGGAGAACATCCCCACCTGTTCACGAACGATCTGGCCGATCCGCCGAACGCCCTCCTGGATATCGCCTTCAGTCACGCCGGAGAAGTTGAGCCGCAGCTCCGATCCGCCTCGTCCGTCCACGTACGCGGCTCGTCCTGGTACGAACGCCACCTGTTCGCGCAGTGCTCGGGCGAGAAGGTCCGTGGTGTCTATGTAAGCCGGAAGCGTGGCCCAGACGAAGAGCCCGCCGGCCGGCCGTGTCCAGGAGGCCTCGCGGGGGAGATGCTCGGCGAGGGCGTCGAGCATCGTGTCCCGTCGCTTGCGGTAGAGCTCCGTGAGGGTGCGCAGATAACTCCGCCAGTCTTCGGCGGCGAAGTACGCCGCAACGAAGGCCTGTGAGAACGACGACGAGCACAGGTCGGCGCCCTGCTTGCCCAGGTTGAGCTTGTCGAGCACCGGTCGGGGTGCGCTCGCCCAGCCCAGCCGCAGTCCCGGAGACAGGATCTTCGAGAAGGTGCCGAGGTAGATGACGTACTCGCCACCGTCCAGCGAGCGGAGGGTCGGCAGCGCTTCGCCCTCGTAACGGAGCAACCCGTAAGGGTTGTCCTCGAGGATCAGGATCTCCCGTTCAGCGGCGATCGTCACGAGTCGTTGGCGCCGCTCGAGCGCCATGGTCACGCCGGCCGGATTCTGGAAGGAGGGGATGGTGTAGATGAATTTCGGCTTGCGGCCGGCGCGGTCGAGTTGCTCGAGTGCCTCTTGCATCAGGTCGACGCGCATCCCGTTCTCGTCCATCTCGATCTGGATGACGTCGGCCTGGAAGGCGCATAGCGATGGAACCGCGCCCGGGTAGGTCGGTGCCTCGGCGATCACCACGTCGCCCGGATCGAGCAGCGCGCGACACACCAGGTCTATGACTTGCTGCCCACCCGTGGTGACCAGGATGTCCTCCGGATCGGCGCGCATCCCTTCAGCGGCCATCACCTGGCCGATGCAGCCTTTGACCTCCTCGCTGCCCTCGGTCGGGCCGTACTGGAGCGCTCGAGCGCAGGCCTCCTCGGCGACGGTTCCCATCAGTGACGCCATAAGCTCGGCGGGGAAAGTGCTCGTGTCGGGCAGCCCGCCGGCCAGCGAGATGATCTCGGGCTGAGCCGTGACGGCCATGAGGTCGCGCATCGCCGAGGATCGGGCGCCCTGCATGCGGGTGGCGAAGAGCGAGCCATAGCGCTCGAGGTCCCGGGTGGTGGAACGGCGGTCACCCATGTCGGTTCATTTCGCCGCCGGGCACCGAGCCCCTTGGCGTCTCGTCTAAGGTCATGCCGCCTTCGGGTCGGGAACACAAAGCTACCGCCTCATGGACTTCCTCTTCGACCTTCTCCAGGGCGCCGGCCTGGCCGCGGCCATCGGCATCCGCCCGTTTCTGCCCGTGCTTATGACGGGGGCGCTCGCCTCCGCCAACCTCGGCCTGGACTTCAGCGGAACGGACTTCGCCTTCCTCGAGGCTTGGCCGTTCCTGCTCGCCGTCGTACTGGCGGTGACGGCCCTGGACCTCGCCGTGCGGCGGGGCGGGGAGAATCGGACCCTCCCGCTCGTTCTCGGAGGGCTGGCCGTGGTGCTCGGTGCCCTGGAGGCCGCCGGCTCCGTCGCGGATCACGGCAACCCAGCCGTGGCCGGCGTCGTCGTGGGGGTGGCCTGTTCAGCCCTGGGCTTCCTGGCGTCCCGCCAGCTCTTCACCCGGGTTCGCAAGCGACTTGACGCGGAGGCCGCGGGCGCCCTGCCCGTATACGCCGAGGGTCTCGCACTCGCAGCTGCAGGTCTGTCAATCCTCTTTCCACCACTGGCTGTCCTGTTCGTCGCCGGGTTGGCCTTCCTGCTCACCGGCGGTCGCCGGCGGCGGGATGAGAAGTACGCCGGGCTCCGGATCCTGCGGTGAAGAAGCTCGTCCTTGCGGTGATCGACGCGATGAAGCCCGCGATGCTCGAGCGGGCAATCGCGACCGGTCAGGCGCCGGCGATGAAGCTGCTTGCCGAGCGAGGCAACATGGTCGACGATTGCGTGGCCGCCTTCCCGTCGGTGACCCCGGTCTGCGCGGCGTCGATCGCCACGGGGGTCGGCCCGGATCGCCATCACATCCCGTCGATGAACTGGTATCACCGCGGCGAGGAGCGCTACGTCGAGTACGGGACGAGCTTCAAGGCCTCGCAGGCCTTCGGGTTCAAGCGCTCGCTCACGGACACGATTTACAACATGAACGGCGAGCACCTGGCCGCAGACGTGGAGACGCTGTTCGAGAGCCTCGACGACATCGACGTGCGCACGGCCGGCACGACTTACCTGATGTATCGCGGGCGCCACCGGCACGAGGTCGCGATCGACACGGCGCTCACCCGATTGGCCTCGACGGTGTTTCGTAAGCCGATCGAAGGGCCGCGAGAGTTCTTCTACGCCGACATCTTCGCGTCTCGCCGCACTCCGTGCCGGTCGCAGCTCGGTCTGCCGGGCGTCCGAGACCAGCACGCGGGATGTGTGGCCGCCTACCTGCTCGAGAACGACCTGTTCGACTTCCTGCTCCTGTCGCTCCCTGACAACGACACGCACTCGCACAAGAACGGGCCGCTCGCCCAGGTGCCGTCCATCGCCGCCGCCGACCGTCAGATCGAGCGCCTCATGCACGCGGGCGGAGGGCCTGACGCCTTCCTCGAAGACCACGCGGTCATCGTCCTTTCCGACCACTCCCAATCGCAGGTGGAGGATGAAATCGATCTCTTCGAGGCGTTCGCCGGCTGGGAGGTGCTGCCGGCCAACGGACGCGGCGCCGGAGCCGAGATAGCGCTCTGCCCATCATCCCGCTCCGCCCAGGTCTACATAATCGACCGCCAGCGGCGCAGCGAATTGCTTCCGCGAGTGGTTCGTACGTGCCTTGCCCTCGACGGAGTCGAGCTGGTGATCTTCCGGACCGATCACCCCGACGGGGAAGCCGCTGTGCGCGGCGAGCACGGCGAACTGCGTTTCCGCCCCGGGGGCGGGCTGGTCGATCGGCGTGGCGGTCGTTGGAGCTTGGAGGGCGATCTCGATGTGCTCGAGCTCGACGTGCATGACGGCACCCTCGAGTCTCGAACCTATCCCGATGCGCTCGGGCGACTCTGGTCGGCCCTGCGGTGCCCCCAGGCCGGGGAGGTCCTGCTCTCCGCCCAGCCCGGATATGAGTTCCTCGACTGGGGCCGGGCGCATCACGTGGGCGGAGGTTCGCACGGCTCGCTGCACGCCGACGACTCGTTGGGGACGCTGCTGTGGTGCGGGACCGGGCCGGAGCGTGACGCCCGCGAGCAGTGGACGCTGCGCGATGTCGTGCCGATGGTTCGCGAGCATTTCGATCTGCCTGCGGCCGTGTGATCGGGCTGACCGCGGCGGGCCGGGGGCTGCGGTGCCCTGGAACGCGACGAGCCCAGCCTCAGACGCTCCCGTCTGCGGCGCGCAGCACCGGCTCGATGGTGTCCGCGCGTCGCTCTGCCGAGGCCCGGATGACCACGCCCATGAGCCAAGGGTCGTCCTCCGCAGCGTCGTAGCGGATCGGCATGTGGGTCTTCATGACCTCGATCGACTGCTCCTTGCGAACCCCGATCACCCCGTCGCGTGCCCCGGTCATCCCCACGTCGGTGATGTATGCGGTCCCGCCGGGGAGCACCCGGGCGTCAGCGGTGGGGACATGGGTGTGGGTACCGACCACCGCGGTGACCCGCCCGTCGAGGTACCACCCGAGCGCCACCTTCTCGCTGGTGGCCTCCGCGTGCATGTCGACCAGGATGTGATCTGCGTCACGGACCTCGGTGAGCGCGGTGTCGACCTCGACGAAGGCCGGGCGCCCGGCTTGGAGGAAGACGTTGCCGCTGAGGTTGACCACTCCGAGCGACATCCCGTCGCGCTCGACGACGCAGGTGCCCTTGCCCGGCTGTGAGCGCAGGTAGTTGGCCGGTCGCACGATGCGCGGCTCTGAGTCCAGGTAGCCGTACACCTCCTTATGGCGGAAGGTGTGATTGCCCAGGGTGATCGCGTCAGCTCCCGCCGCGAACAGGTCCTCGGCCGTCTTCGGCGTGATGCCGATCCCGCCGGCGGCGTTCTCACCGTTGACGACGACGAAATCCACGCCGAACTCGTCGCGCAATCCCGGCAACAGCTTGCGAAAGGCGCGTCGGCCGACCGACGCGACGACGTCGCCGACGAAGAGGATGGTGGTCATCTGCGACCGCACGCTACCGGCCGGCGGGCGGTCTTCCGCATACTCCAGAGTGGATGACGCAGCGCGAGTTCACCGATGAGCGAGCGGCCGATCCCCTCGATGGCGTCGGCGAAGCCGCGCCGAACCACGACGCTCCCCTCGAGGAGCCGCCTCCCGCGCCCCCCGCCCGGGTCGCTCCGGTGGTGGTCCCGCGGTGGATACAGCTCGTGCTGCTCCCGCTCGGGATCCTCGCGGCCTACGGGCTGCTCCGCGCTGCGGGGCCGATCGCCCTGCTCTTCACCATCGCCGGGCTGATTGCGCTGCTCCTCAACCCCTTCGTGAGTCTCTTGCGACGAGCGGGCTTTCCGCGCGGTTTGGCGGTGCTCACGGTGTTTCTCACTCTTGTGCTGTGCCTCGGAGGCGTTGGCCTCCTGCTGGCCAACCCGGTGGCCGACCAGGTATCCGCCCTCCAGGAGAACGTTCCGGACATCGTGGACAACGCCAACACCGAGCTGGCCGACCTGCAGGACTGGCTGGATCGCAACGGAATCGATGTACAGGTCAAGGAGCAGGGCGAGCCCGCGCTGCAGACGCTCGGGAAGCAGGTCACGAAGGGCTCGGGCGACATCGTCGCGTTCACGCGCGAGGCCTTGACGATCCTGGTGGAGGCGTCCATCGCCCTGATCCTGATCTTGGTGGTGAGCATCTACATGCTGCTCTACGGGGAGCGGATCGGCCACGTCGTGCGCGGCATCGTGCCGAGCGGGGACGGCTCGACGGACGACGACTTCCCGACGCGCATCCAGGGGGCGGTCCTGAGCTACGTGCGTGGCCAATTGCTGTTCTCGACGATCATGGGCGCTAGCGCGGGAGTCATGCTCTACATCCTCGGATCGGTCGGGATCTTCGAGGACGGCAAGACCTATGCCCTGTTCTTCGGTGTCTTCTACGGCTTGGCGGAGTTGATTCCGTACGTCGGGCCGGCGATCGGTGCGGCCCCACCGGGGCTCATCTGCCTCCTCGGTCCTGATCCGCTCGACGCCGTGTGGCTCGCAGTGGCCTTCACCGCTCTCCAGCAGATCGAAGGGCATATCGTCGCGCCGCAGGTCTTCGGCCACTCCCTCAGGATCAACCCGCTGCTGGTCATCCTGGCGCTGCTGATGGGTGGTCAGCTCTACGGATTCGTGGGGGCCTTCATCGCGCTTCCGCTGGCCGCCATCGCTCGCGAGACCGCCGTCTACTTCCGACGCCATCTGGTCCTCGAGCCCTGGGCGGTCGTCGCGCCTGCGGGGGTTGGGGTGGCCGGAGCCGGCACGCGGGTGGCAGAACCGCCCGCCACGGGCCAGCCGCCGTGCCCTGAGTGCGGCGTTCCACGTGAAACCGATGCATCTATCTGCGGCGCCTGTGGCACAGAACTCGACGCCGCCGACGCATCGACCGCCGCCGCATCGACGGCTCCCGGGTAGCGGGGGCCACTAGCCTCGCTTCCGTGCCCCATCCGACCCCCGCTCTACCCGAAGCCCGGCCGCTCAGGGTCGACGGGGTCACCAAGGCGTACGGGGAGCGCTGGGCGGTGCAGGGGGTCTCGTTCTCCGCCACCTCGGGTGAGCGGCTGGCGATCATCGGGCCCAACGGGGCGGGCAAGACGACCCTGCTCGCCATCCTGGCCGGCTCGCTTGCGGCCACGGGTGGCTCTGTGTCCCACGATCCGCGTGAGGTCGGCTGGGTCCCACAACAGCCGGCGCTGTACGGGAAGCTCTCAGTGCGCGAGAACCTGCAGCTCTTCGCGCGCTTGGAGCGTGTCGTCGACGTGGACGGCGTCGTCGACCGCATGCTCGCGCAGACGGGTCTGGCCGATCGCGCGGGCGATGAGGTCGGTCGGCTCTCCGGCGGCAACCGTCAGCGGGTCAACATCGCCATCGGTCTGCTCGGTGATCCTCCCGTGCTCCTGCTCGACGAGCCCTCGACGTCCCTGGACCCGCGCCAGAGAGAGATCCTGTGGACTTTCGTGGCCGGCCTCGCCGAGAGCGGCACCATGGTCGTGTACTCGACGCATGACGTCGGAGAGGCGGAGCGCTACGCCGATCGCGTTCTGGTGCTGGCCGACGGTGAGTTGCTCTTCCTCGGCACCGCGGCCGAGCTCAAATCGACGGTGGGCGGAGAACGCGACCTCGAGGCGGCGTTCGTAGCCTTCCTGCGCGAGCGCGGGCACTAGACGGAGAGCCGGATGCGCTGGCTCCTGCTCAAGGATCTTCAGATCATCCGGCGATCGCCGTTGCTCGTGTCGATCCTGGTCATCTATCCGATCGTCATCGCTGCACTGATCGGCTTCTCGCTCTCGAGTCCGCCTGAGAAGCCCAAGGTGGCGTTCGCGAACCTCGTGCCGCCGAGCGACAGCGAGTTCTCCGTCGGCGGCCAGCGGCTTGATGCCGCCAGCTTCGCTTCCGAGCTGTTCAAGGCTGTGGACCCCGTGCGGGTGAAGACCCGCGAGGAGGCGATCGCCAAGGTCAGGGACGGCAAGGCGCTGGGGGCACTCGTGATCCCCGCCGACGCGGTCGAGAAGCTGCAGAACGCGGTCAACCTGTCGGGCAATTCCGAACGACCGACCGTCGAGGTGTACTACAACGCGCAGGATCCGCTGGAGCGTCAGTACGTCGAATCGATCGTCGACTCGCGGCTGGGCGATGCGAACCAGGCGCTCTCCGGCCAGCTGACGGGCCTGGCCGGCCGCTACCTCGGCATCCTGCTGCGCGGTGGCGACTTCGCCCTGCTGGGACGGACGTTCAGTGTGCTTGGGCTTCAGCGCTCCAGAGCCATCATCGAGGCGTCGATCGCCTCGCTGCCGAGCGACGCACCCGAGCGGATCGCGCTCGCCCAGGTCTCCGCGTTCGCCAAGCTGGCGATCGACAACCTCGACCTGTCGGACGAGGTGCTCAACACCGTGGGAAGCCCGGTGCGCGTCAAGACATCGGTGTTGGACGGCGACAAGACGCCGCTCGACGCGTACGCGGTCGCGGTGAGCGTCGCCATCTCGCTCATGTTCGTGACGCTGCTGCTCGCTGCCGGAATGCTCGCTCTCGAGCGGGAGGAACAGGCCTTCGCCCGCCTCGTCCGGGGTCTTGTCTCCCGCAGCGGACTGCTGGTGGAGAAGGTGGGACTGGCGGCGCTGTGCTCGTTCGGCGTGACGCTGTTGATGCTGGTATCGCTCGCAGCGCTGGTCGGGCTCGATTTCAGCCGTGCCCCGCTGTGGATCCCCGCGCTCGCGCTGGGGGCCACTGCCTTCGCAGCGCTGGGAGTGGCGATCGGCGGCCTGGCGCGGGAGGTCCGCACCGCCTCGCTCCTGGCCTTCCTGCTCTCGCTACCGCTCGCCTTCCTCGCGCTTGTGCCGTCGAACGCCGTATCCGGCGCCCTCTATGACGCCATCCAGGTCGTCTCCGCCTTCTTCCCGTTCAAGCCGTCGCTCCAGGCTCTCAACGCGGCGCTCAACGACGCCGAACCGGGAATCCTTCGCCCGCTCGCCCATCTCGCCCTATTGACCCTGGCCTTCGGGGTGCTTGCCCGATTCGCCGTGCGTCGCTTCGATTAGAGCCATCCCGTGCGAGTTGCGGGACACGCCGATTGCGTCTCCCGGCAACAACCTTGTCTTGTCGATCGAACATTGGGCGATGCCCTTGTTGAAATCGAGGAAGGGCGCCCGTCCGCACCGAGGAGACCCGTGCCCAGGACCGACGGGCCGTTCGTCAAGGTGTCGCCCGACGAGCATGCTCTACCGAGCCGAGGTGGCTGTGTACTTCCAGGACTATCACCGGTCAAGCTCGAAGATCGGGCGGTTCGGGAGGATCGTGGGGATCGATGCCACGGCGCGCGAGTATCTCGTGTTGCTCGACAACTTCGAGTGCCTCGGGATTCCGCTCCGCCGCGTCGAGTGGCGCAGAGCCACTGACTGAGCGTCGCCTGGCCCTAGACTCGGGCTCATGGCGTTCCCTGCGACGAGGCTGCGACGGCTCCGCAAGACCGATGGGCTCCGCGCCCTGGTGCGCGAGACGACGCTGGCCCCGTCCCACCTCATCTACCCGATGTTCGTGGTGCACGGGTCTGACACCCGAACCCCGATCGCCTCGATGCCGGGCATCGACCACCTCTCGATCGACCACGCGGTCCAGGAGGCGGGTGAGGCAGCGGCGTTGGGTGTCGCGGGCGTCATGCTCTTCGGCCTGCCGGCGTCCAAGGACGAGATGGGCTCGGGCGCGTGGGACGAGGAAGGTGTGGTGCAACTGGCGACCCGGGCCATCAAGGCTGCCCATCCGGATCTTCTCGTCGTGACCGACCTGTGTCTCTGCGAGTACACGAGCCATGGACACTGCGGCGTCCTGCGCTCAGACGGCGTGGTGGACAACGATCAGACGCTCGAGCTGCTGGCCCGCACGGCCGTGGCCCAGGTCGCGGCCGGAGCGGACGCGCTCGCCCCGAGCGACATGATGGACGGACGCGTCGGCGCCCTGCGGGCCGCGCTCGATGAGGAGGGCTACTCCGAGACGCCGATCATCGCCCACTCCGCGAAGTACGCCTCGGCGTTCTACGGTCCGTTCCGTGAGGCCGCGGACTCCGCGCCCGCCTCCGGCGACCGGCGCGGCTACCAGATGGATCCCGCCAACGCGCGCGAGGCGGTGCGCGCGGCGCGCCTGGACGAGGAGGAGGGAGCGGACGTCGTCATGGTCAAGCCGGCGCTGCCCTACCTCGACGT
>JACCYI010000132.1 GCA_013696535.1 Solirubrobacterales bacterium | reverse complement strand
CACGCCTGCGCCGCCGCCGATCGCGGTCGCCGCTACGGCCGTGGCCACGACCGCGGCCTTCCCCCAGCCCGCCACGAGCGGCTCGGCTACGGGAGCCAGCGAGGGCCAGTGCGACATGAACGCCTGGCCGGGGCCGCCGCCGGACCCCGCCGCGGCCTGCGCGCCGCCCGGCAGGCGGTCGCGGATGAAGGCGGGAACCGGGAGCAGCCCGGTCAAGGCGTCACGCACGCCCCGGCGGCGGCGGTACCGGCCAAGGAGGGACTCCTCAACGCCGGCGAAACGCGCTCTGACCCGACAGGAGGAGCAGTGCGCCACGTGCCGAGCGAACTGGCGCTGGTCGCGGCTGCCGAGACCACCGCGTGCGGCGGGCCCCGTCATCAGTTCGACGCGCGCGCAGGTCGCGCCCGAAGCGAGGTCGTCGTACTCCTTGCCCAGTCGTCGGCGCGCACGGAACAAGGTGCTCTCCACCGCCGACTGGCTGATCCCCATCTCCTTACCGATCTCCTGATAGGAGAGCCCGCCAAGCTCGCGCAGGACGAGCGCCCGGTGATTGGTATCCGAAAGGCCGTCGAAGGCACCCAGGAGGTCGCGAAGCGTTTGGCGTTGATCGGCCGCCGCGGCGGGCGAGAGGTTCACCGCCGCGAAGTGGCTGCGCTCGGCGGCGTCCCGCGTCTCGCCGCCGGCGTCGAGGGAGACCTCGCGCTTGCGGCTCGAGCGCCGGAACTCGTCGATGCAGGCGTTCCGCGCGATCTGGTAGATCCACCCCTGGAACTCGATCCTCGACTGAGTCACGCGGATATGAGCCAAGGCAGAGATGAACACCTCTTGAGTGACGTCCTCAGCACGACCTCGATCGCCGATCAGCCCGCCGACGTAGGTCAGGATCCGGCGGTGATAGCGCTCGAAGAGCACCTCGAACGCGCGGTCCTCGCCCCGGCGCGCCCCCTCGACAAGGGCCTCGTTGGTCGCACCGGCGTCCGACGCGACACGCTCGACGACTCGTGCGGCCGTCAGCCCGGTCCGTTCGGCTTTCCCCTTTGCGCTGCCCATGCTCATGAAGTCCCCACGAGCGTGAGCCACCAAACGGTCGGGGCGGCAACTGCAGGGTCAGGGACTGCGAAGCCGGGCATCGCACGAGCCTGACCCTCTGTCTCCTACCCGGATCACGGGCCTGGTTGGGTGCAAGCGGCTGGGCGACGATCAGCGATCTCAGCGAGGCGGCGACGAACACAACGGCGGAGCGACCGATCACTCGCACATGCTCGCAGTCGTTCAGGTCAGCGTGCGAGGGCCCGACGTCATGCGGATGGCGACGGCCGCGGCGGCCAGATGGAGTGCAGCGAGGATCGCAAGGCCGATCCTGGCCTCGTCTCGCAGACGTCCAATGCGCCGAAGACGATCAGCCAGGGCCAGCATGGCCCGCAGACCGACCACGCGCCGGCCGTACCCAGCAGCGCCGCGCCGTCTGCATCAGGAGGCATCGCCCGCGGCGCTTCAGTCAGCGCGCCCGTCATAGCGCTCACGCGCGGCGAGGACGTCGTCGAAGTTGCCCTCGGTCCATTCGCGGATGACGCTGACCGCTGCGGCGAGCGAGCGGCCCAGCGGCGTGAGCTCGTACTCCACTCGAGGCGGCACCTGCGCGAAGACCGTCCGCTCGACCAGGCCGTCGCGCTCGAGCTCACGCAGCGTCTGGGTGAGCATCTTCTGCGAGATCCCACCGACCTGCCGGCGCAGCTCCGAGAAGCGCATCGTGCCGCCCTCCAGGCGACCGATCACCAGCCCCGTCCACTTCCCGGCGACGTGGTCGAGTACCTGACGGGTCGGGCAGTCGGCGCTGTACACCGAGTAGTCCCAAGAATCGTTGAGCAAGGTCACCTGGACCACCCTACAGCACTTTTAAGTGCCTACTTCCCAAGAGAGAGTAAGTTCCCTACGGTGACCGCATGACCAAGATCCTCATCACCGGCGCCACCGGCAAAGTCGGGCGGCGCGTCGTCGAGCACCTCGCCGGGCACCCCGGCCTGCGCGCGCTCGCCCACTCCGACCAGTCGGCCGCCACCCTCACCGCCGAGGGCGTCGAAGTCGCCCGCGGATCGCTCGACGACCCCGCCGCACTCGACGCCGCACTCGCCGGCGTGGACGCGCTGTTCCTGCTCACCCCCTACACCCCAGACCAAGGCGCGACCGAACTGCGCGTGCTGCACGCCGCCCGCGCCGCCGGCGTGACACGCGTCGTCAAGCTCTCATCGCTGCTCGAGGCACGCCCGATCCGCGTGGCGCGCGGGCACGCCGCGGTCAGTGCCGCGCTCCCCGGACTCGGCTTCACGCACGTCAGCATCCTGCAGCCCGACAACTTCATGGACAACGAGCTCGCCTCCGTCGACACCCTGCGCCAGGGGCTGCTGTTCGCCAACGCCGGCGCAGCACGCCTGTCGTTCGTCGACGCCCGCGACATCGGCGCCGTCGCGGCCGCCGAGCTCACTGCCGCAACCCCTGCCGGCGGAAAGCTCGTCATCACCGGACCCGAGGCCCTCACGTTCGGCGAGTACGCCGGCCGGCTCGGCGCGGCCCTCGCACTCGAGGTGCAGTACGTCTCCCCTCCCGACGCGGAGTTCACGCAGGCGCTGCTCAACGCCGGACTTCCCGACTTCTACGCCCGCGACCTGACCGAGATGTTCGCCTCGATCCGCGACTCCGGCCTAACCCACGCCCCGACCGACACCGTCCAGCGCCTAACCGGACACGCCCCGCGCACAGCCGAGGACTTCGCCCGCGACGTCCTCGCCCCCGCCCTCACCACAGCAACCGCCTGACCGCCTGGCTGCTGACCGCCTGACCGCCTGGCGGCCGGGGTGTCAGGTCAGCGCGGTCAGCGCTGCCTTGGTAGCCGATCTCCGCGTCGCGACACCAGTCCAAAAGCTCATGACATTCGGCGCCCTCGACGGCATCGCTGGAGTCAACGTCATCCGCGTGCGGGGATGCCCGGTCAGGACGATCCGGGATCCCCTTGAACCCCGTCAGGCGAGGCGGCCCTATACGTCGTGTTGCTTTCAGGCGGCTTCCGGCATGTGTCCGCGAGCGGATTCAGTTGGTGTTCGTCGCCGCTGCCTGTTGGCCGGTGTTCGATCGCCCATTGCTCTGAGTTGGCCGAGAGCTCGGGTCGCGCGGGTTGTTGGAGGTCGCGGACGAGCTTGTCCATGCGTGGGCGTGGTGTGAACCCGATGCGGGTGAGCTCCCACGCGGCGCGGGCGAGGTTGCGTGGGGTGCGTTGGGCGTCGGGACGCGCGGCGTAGCGCGCGGCGATCGTCGCGAAGTTCTCCGGCTCGACTCCGACGAGATCGCGAACGTGCGTGGTCGGCGCGGCGACTTCCCAGGTGTGAGAGGTCGCGCTTGATCGGTTCGGCGACTCAGCGCAGGGCGTCGAGCCCGGAGCGGAAGATCCCGCGAATGACTTCCTGAGCCTCCTCATCCGAAGCGCCCGCCGGCTCGAAGTCGGCGCGCCAGTCGACCACGCAGCCACTCCCGTCACCCTCGCGGACAGCGGTGGTG
>JACCYI010000126.1 GCA_013696535.1 Solirubrobacterales bacterium | reverse complement strand
GATGCGCGCGGTGGTCGACGCGATAGGCCGGCTCCCGGAGCGCCAGCGCCTGGCGCTCGTGCGCCGCGATTTCGAGGGCCGGCGGGTCGAGGAGGTGGCTGCGGGCCTCGGTACGACCTTGCCGGCGACCTGGTCGCTGCTCTTCCGCGCCCACTCGACGCTCTCGGCGGGTGCGTCGAGGTCGTGAGGAGCCCGGTCCGGGCGAGACGTACCCTCTAGAGCAGCCGATGGACCGTGTGAATCCCGACCGCCTTGCGGAGGCGCTCCGCGTGCTTGCCGAGGTGGAACAGCTCCCGTCCGAGCATCCTGACGCGGTCGCGGTCCGCCGCGCGATCGGCAGGCTCTTCAAGTCCGTCAAGCAGCAGCGCCGGGCTGAGCGCCGCTTCGCTCGTCGCATGAACGATCAGGCCATCACCGCGGCGACGGCCACCGGGGCGCCCGGCCGGATCGACGACGAAACACAGGGGCTGGCCTTGACGTCAAGCGCCGCCGGAGATCGTGCCGGGACGCTCGAGCGCGCCCGCGCGTGCTACGCGTGCAAGCAGCGCTACCGCGAGGTGGACGCGTTCTACCACCAGCTCTGTCCATGTTGTGCCGCGCGCAACCATCAGCGCCGTGACGCCCGCACGGACTTGAGCGGACGCCGCGCCCTACTCACCGGTGGAAGGGCCAAGATCGGCATGTACATCGCGCTGCGGCTGCTGCGGGACGGCGCTCACACGACGATCACGACGCGCTTCCCACACGACGCCGTCCGGCGATTCACGGCCATGGACGACAGCGCTGACTGGATCCACCGCTTGCGCATAGTGGGCATCGACCTCCGCGACCCCGGCCGTGTCATGGCCCTCGCTGACGAGGTCGCCGGTCAAGGACCGCTCGACATCCTCATCAACAACGCCGCCCAGACCATCCGCCGCTCGCCTGAGGCTTACACGCACCTGGCTTCTGCCGAGCGAGCGCCGCTTCCGAGCGGCCCGCTGCCCGACGTGGTGACTTTCAGGCGCGGCGATCTGAAGGCGCCCGCTCTCGCGGGCGGTCACTGGTCACCGACGCCGCACGCGCTGACCGCACTGGCGCTCACCTCCGGCTCCGCGTCGGCCGGTCGCGTCGCCGACGGCATGGCGATCGACGCGGGCGGCCTCGCTCCGGACCTGAATTCCCACAACAGCTGGAGCCAGGTGGTGGGAGAGGTGGACGCGCTCGAGCTGCTCGAAGTCCAACTCTGCAACCAGACCGCCCCGTTCATCCTCGTCAGCCGGCTGCGCCCTGCGCTGGCTGCGTCCGAGGCGCGCCGCACCTACGTCGTCAACGTCTCGGCGATGGAAGGCCAGTTCGGTCGCGGCTACAAGGCCGCCGGCCATCCGCACACCAACATGGCCAAGGCTGCCCTGAACATGCTGACCCGGACCTCAGCGAAGGAGCTTCTCGCCGACGGGATACTGATGACCAGCGCCGATACGGGCTGGATCACCGACGAGCGCCCGCACCCGACCAAGATGCGCCTCGCCGACGAGGGGTTTCACGCGCCCCTCGACCTCGTCGACGGCGCCGCGCGCGTCTATGACCCGATCGTCCGCGGCGAGGCGGGCGAGGACCTCTACGGGGTCTTGCTCAAGAACTACGAGCCCTCGCCGTGGTGATGGCCGTCATGCCGGTCGCTCCTTCATCCCTACGCTCTTGAAGAACGTGTAACAGAAGACGCCATCCGGCTCGGTGGTCCGGTGGAGGTCTCCAACGCCTGCGTCGAAGCTCCGCGGATCACTGAGCCCCGTCGCGATCGCCGGCTCCCGAACGCCGTCGACCATCGCGGTGAATGTCTTGCGTATGAAGCCATCGACGAGGTCGGGCCGACTCGAATCGACGTAGACCATCCGGGGGGAGACGCTGACCGCCTCAAAACCCGCCTCGACCGTCAGGGGGAAGAGCTGCCGGCCGATCAGCGCGTTCCCGCCGGCTCGGGCCTGCAACTCGATCTGACACCGGATTGCCGCGTGAGCCGCCTGGCTGTCCGGATGAAAGTACGCGGATCCGTGATCGCCCTCGATCACCGTGATGGTCCCGCCGGGCTTCAAGAGATCCCTCAGAGCGGCCAAGGCCTCCACCGGCAGCGAGAGGTGTTCCAAGACGAAACAGACGAATGCGTGGTCGAAGGACTCGGCGGCGAAGGGCAGATCGAAGATGTCCCCTCGGAGGAACTGCACGTTGGTGATCTGCGCTCCCTCGGCTCGCCGCTCAGCTTCGGCGATCGACTCGGCGGAGATGTCAACCGACGTGAACCGCGCCTCCGGGCTTCGCTGAGCCAGGGTGACCGTCTGGGCGCCGACGCCACACCCAGCCTCGAGAACCGTCGAGCCGGGAGGGTATTCGGTGTCGGCGTGCAGCAGGTCGACCAGCGTTCCGGCCTGATCCTGCAGCCGCGTGTTCTCCCGTGAGTGATAGCCGTGGACGTAGCTTCCGCTCATGAAGTCACCGTACGAGCCGCAGGCCAGCGGCGTAGGGCCAGGCGATCGACGATGGCGAGTCCCGCCTCGGGACCGTGCGTCTCGGCGACCGCGACGGCCCGGTTGAGCTCAATGACCGGCGAGTCGGACCATGCACACGAGGTTCCATGGATGGCAGGGGTCAGTGATGAAAGGCGGAGTGCTGGTCGGCGCGGGCCATCTTGCCACCGCGCTCGAGCCGCGCCGTGGCACGTCCGAGGTCGTCGATCAGCATGCCGGCGAGGTCGTGTGAGAATCCGTTGCGAACGCAGATCCTCAGAACTGACATGTCCTGGATGTCCGGTGGCATCCGGTACGCCGGCACGATCCAGCCTCGCGTGCGCAGCAGCTCGGAGACGTCGTACACGCTGTACTCCCCAGCGCCGTCCTCGAGGCGGAACGCGAAGACGGGTAGATGGCCGCCGTCGGAGAGCAGTTCGAAGGGCCCGAGTTGCGCGATCTCGTGCGAGAGCCACTGAGCAGTGTCACGCGAGGCCTGCTGGACGCGGCGATAGCCGGCTTCGCCTAGCCGGAGGAAGGTGTAGTACTGGGCGACGACCTGCGCCCCGGGCCTGGAGAAGTTCAGCGCGAAGGTGGGCATCTCGCCGCCGAGGTAGTCGACCGTGAAGATGAGGTCCTTCGGGAGAGCTTCGCGCTCGCGCCACACGACCCACCCGACGCCGGGGTACACGAGGCCGTACTTATGGCCCGAGGCGTTGATCGACTGGACACGCTGCAGTCTGAAGTCCCACACGAGGTCAGGATCGAGGAACGGCGCGATGAACCCTCCGGACGCGGCATCGACGTGCATCGGGACGTCGATGCCGCTCTCGGACTCGAGACGGTCCAGCGCGCTCGAGATCTGCTCGACCGGCTCATAGCTTCCGTCGAAGGTCGAGCCGAGGATCGCAACGACGCCGATCGTGTTCTCGTCGCACTGCTGAACGGCCGCCTCAGGAGTGAGGTGCGGCGCCTGGGCGGTGACGGGCACCAGCCGGGCCTCGACGTCCCAGTAGCGGCAGAACTTCTCCCAGCAGACCTGGACGTTGGCGCCCATGACCAGGTTCGGGCGCTCCACCGATCGGCCCTGGGCGCGCCGGCGCTCGCGCCAGCGCCACTTCAGGGCCATCCCGCCCAGCATGCACGCCTCGCTGGAGCCGGTCGTCGAGCAGCCGGTCGCCCCGTCGGCGTGGTCAGCGCTCCAGAGCTCGGCGAGCATGTTCACGCAGCGCCGCTCGAGCTCCGCCGTCTGCGGATACTCGTCCTTGTCGATCATGTTCTTGTCGAGGCACTCGTCCATCAGCTCGCGAGCCTGCGGCTCCATCCACGTCGTCACGAACGTCGCAAGGTTGAGCCGCGCGTTGCCGTCGAGCATCAACTCGTCGCGGATGATCTGCGAGGCGGTGTCCGGGGACATCTCGCTCTCGGGAATCCGCAGCCGCGGGACCGACGAGGTCTCACCGGGCACGGAGAACTGGGGCCGGATCCCCAAGCCGTCGTCGGAGTCCTGCGGGGCATGACGGTGCAGCGGCATGGTTCCTCCGGGGCAAGGCGTCGTCGGTCGTGGCGGGGGGACGGGATGAGCTCCCATGATCGACGCGTCTGCGGACGTGTCGTCGCGGCTCGCGTGATGGAGGAGCTCACCCGCGGCGCGGGCGCCCGGGTTCCGGCGACCGGCTGCTGCTCCGTCGTGCCGCCGAGCAGGCGCTCCTCGCGCAGTCCGAGTGGTTCGCGGCGGACCAGACGCTTGGCCTCGACGTCTTCGGCCACCTCGCGCAGCGCCACCTCTCGAAGCGCCTGCAGGTCCTCAACCTTGAAGAAGCCGTTGAGCGTGGGCTGGATGCGATCGTGGCTGTAGACCTTCCCGGCCTGCAGTCGCGCGATGAGCGCTTCGGGCGTGAGGTCGATGAGCACGACCTCGTCGGCTGTCGCGAGGACGGCGTCAGGGACGGTCTCGCGGATCCGCACGCCGGTTAGCTCGGTGACAAGGTCGTTGACGGACTCGAGGTGCTGCACGATGACGGTGGAGAAGACGTCGATCCCCGCGTCGAGGACTGCGGCGATGTCCTCATAGCGCTTGGCGTGCTCGACCCCGGGCGCGTTGGAGTGGGCGAGCTCGTCGAGCTACGAGCGGTGGAAGCTGACGAGCGGCGCTTGGCCTTTCCGCTGCGGGAGGGCACGCGGCAGATCGGGACGCTGGTGCTGTCGGTCGGGCTCCCCGAGTCGGCCTTGCGCCGAATCCAGGAGCGCGTCGCGCCACCCCTCGAGGCGTTGCTCGCCGCGGGCCTAGAGCGTGAGGGGCTGCTCGAGAGCGCGATCGAGACGGCCGCTCTCCGGCGCTCCGACGTTGTCAAGACCGCGCTTCTGTCGCGCTCCCCCGAGCTCTGCCTGATCGACGAGCTCGCCCACTCCAACGTGCCCGGGGTCGAGCACGCCACGCGCTATGAGGACATCGCCGCAGTCCTCGACGCGGGGATCGACGTCTTCTCCACCGTCATC
>JACCYI010000116.1 GCA_013696535.1 Solirubrobacterales bacterium | reverse complement strand
GTGATCACGCGAGGACGTCCGACGTCGTGGCGGCGGTCGACGACGCGGTCGCCCACCTGGGTGGGCTCGATGCGGCCTTCCTCAATGCCGGTGTGGACGGCGAAGCCCGACCGGCCGCCAAACTGTCACTCGCCCACTTCCGGCACGTGCTCGAGGTCAACGTGCTGGGCACCTTCGCCGTGGCTCAGGCTGCGCTGCGCCACCTGTCCAGGCCCGGGACGTTGCTGCTCAACGCATCGGTCAACGCGCTCAAGCCCGAACCGGGCTTCCTCGACTACAACGCCAGCAAAGCCGCCGTCGTGAGCATGGCCAAGAGTCTGGCGCTCGAACTGAGTCACGAGCAGATCACCGTGATCGCCCTATGCCCGGGCTACTTCCCCACCCGGATGACCCAGCCCTACTTCGAGGACACTGACACTCGCGAGGAAATCCTTTCGCGCATTCCGGCGGGCCGGTTCGGGGAGCTCGCCGAGATCGCCAGGACCGTCGACTTCCTCCTGAGCCCCGGGGCTCGCTTCATGCACGGAGGCGTCGTGACGCTCGATGGCGGGACCCACCTCTAGAGGGTCAAACAGGGGAGAAGGGAGCGTGCAGAGTCGCGGTCGACTCGGTCAGCGCTCACCGCCACTCCCCGTCGAACGGCCCGCTGATGACCGCCATGGACTCGTGGGCCCTTTCGGCTCGAGTCCGTGGAGCCCATCATCCGTTGTCCGTCGTCATCACCCGCAAACGGGTGGCGTTGAGCGATTCTCGGCGCCCTACCCGCGAAGGCGCCGTCCCCAAGAACCCATGCCAGATTCCGGGCGCTGCCTCTCCCCGAGCCTTAAGGCGACCCGTCGCCACGCCCGCTGACGTGGCTGCTCTCATCGAGGTCATTCCACCTCGGTATGAAGCGGCTGTCGCCCTGGCCGCCTGGGCGGGACTGCGACGCGGGGAGATCCTTGCGCTGCGCCGCGTGCCTCGATCTGACCAGCGGCACAGTTACGGTGCGCGCAACGCAGACTGAGCCGCGTACGAGTCGTCGACTCTTCGACGCGCGGCCGAAGACCGACGCTGTTCACAGAACGGTCGCGTTGCCGCCGCACGTGCTGCCGCTGCTCTCGAGGCATCTCGACCAGTACGCCGGTCCGGACCGAGTCTTCGTCACCAGCTCGGGCAACCTCATTCACGGCGACACCCTGTACCAGGCGTTCGCGCGCGCCCGGTCCAAGGTGGGGCTCGACCAGCTGCGCTTCCACGACCTCCGCCACACCGGACAGACCCTTGCGGCCGCAACCGGCGCAACCCTTGCAGATCTCACGAAGAGACTTGGCCATTCGTCGCCAGCCGCCGCGATGCGGTATCTGCACACCATGAACGGGCGCGACGAGGCGATCGCGGAGGCTCTCCGTCCTGGCCGCGCACGGGGACGCCGCGCGGCCCCCCAAGCGAGTGGACGAACGATGACGCACACGGGTGCACGACGGGAGGTAGCAGGCTTCTTACCTGCATGAACTGTCCGCCTGAAAGCGGAGGGTCGCCGGTTCGATCCCGGCCCTGGCCACTTCGATCGTCGCAGCGCATCACCACGACCCGAGCCCGAATCGGGTAAGGATGAGACGGTGGCTTACAAGGGATTCGTAACCTGGGTGGTCACCGCTGTCTTCTTGCTGCTTCTTACGTCGGCGTCCTGCGACTCGTCTGCCTCGAAGCCACAGCAACAGGCTGTCTCGACTGTTCCCGGATGCGGCTGGATAGCCGAACGTGAAGTGACCGGACTCCTCGCGGGCGACATACAGTCGACAGCCCACGGCAGCCTTGATCGACTCCCGCAGGGCGACGAGCGCATCTCCTGTACGACGACGGGTGACGGCGTCGTCCGGTCGCTCGCGATCGGCGTCCTTCGACACCCCGCACCCTTGTCACTCGGAGCACGGCCTTGTTCGTCAGGATGGGTCTACGCAGGAACGCCCGACCACTATGTCCCGGCATGCCAGACCGGCCTCGGCGATGGCGGTAGGACGCGCCTGTTGGCCCGGGCCGGCGACTACATCGTCA
>JACCYI010000099.1 GCA_013696535.1 Solirubrobacterales bacterium | reverse complement strand
GTACCGGAACAGGTACAGACCGTAGTCGCGGTCAGATGTCGCGATGTAGTCCTTCCCGGCTATGTGTGCGAATTCGACGCCCCAGAAGTTGCTGCCGCCTTCGTCGATGAAGGCGCCGGCTTCCTTTAGGCCCTGCTCGCCGAATGAGAACACCCGCAGGCCGCCCGAGTAGTACGAGCTGTATGCGAGCCGCTCGTTTGGATCGGCCGCGAACTCGTGGATCGAGAGGTCACCGAACCCGCTCGCGAAGCGACGGTCAAGCGCCTCCGGGATCGCGTAGGAATCGACTTCACGCATCTTGCCATTCTCGTTGCGATAGAGGTGCGCATAGCCCCAACCGTCGAACACCGTCGCGACCGTGACGTCCTTGCCCTTGGTGCCGATGGCGGGGTCTGTTCCGCTCGTGATGCCGAACAGGCCCCGCAGGGCGTCCTGCCGGCGAATGAACACGCCGGGAAGATCGCTGCCGCTCACGACAACGCCGTTGGTCAACAGTGGGTCGCCATCGGGGCGGTCGGCGTTGTTGTAGACGATCCAGCCGTCCCAGCCCTGCGCCTTGACGGCGTTGACCTTCTCCTCGAAGGAACACGTGCCGCGCACGATCACGGCGATGTCCTCGGTGTTCGGGTCAGCGTCGTCTGCCGGGGCCGCCGGGACTGTGTCGCCACCGGTCAACGTGCAGGCCTGGCCTACGAACGTCGTTGACGGTCCGAGCTGCCCGCCAGGGAGATCGGCTATCCGCGTCGTGGTGTCGGTTGCCTCGGCCCCGTTGATCGCCTCACCTCCGGCGACGGAGACTTGTGCCCTGAACGGCGAGAAGTCCTCATCAGCTGCAAGCAGATACTGGTCGTCGCCTGAGAACTCGACCTGGTGCGCGTTGCCTTCCGGCGGCTTAAGTCCGGTCAGAGGGTCCGCACCATCGAACGACGTGTCGCCGAGGTACTTGATGTCCGCCGGGTTGCTGACGTCAAGCTTGACGTAGCCCCCATCCCAATAGGAGGCGAGCATCGTCCACTTGCCGTCGACCTTCTTCACGACGTCGTCGTGATTGAAGATGTTGTCGCCGAACGCCGACTGATCGACGATCTGCGGGAACATCTCGTCGAGGTCGTACTCGGCGATCGGCTTGGGCGCACGCGGATTGGTGATGTCGAAGAAGTCGACGTCGTGCTGCTCGGCATTGTCGACCGATGCGGCATAGAGCTTCTTGTCGTCCTGCCACACGAAAACATTGTGCGAGTCGTGGGCGGCGGTGGTGTCCCCGGTCAGCGTGCCCTCATCCCCGTAGTCACCGAACCCCTGTACGAGCGTCTTGGGCTTCTTCGGATTGCTCACGTCGTAGAGGTCGAAACCACCACCTCGGTCGACGTCGGCGCAGTACTCGTTGTTGACGGCGAGGAGATCACCGTCGAAGAATTCAGTCTTGGCATTGACGACCTGCGCGCCTTCGCCGTGGTAGTTGCCTGCGAGCGCCGGGATGAACGTCGCCTGGCGCGGCTTCCTTGGCTTACGGATGTCCACGACATAGACGCCGCCACGCTTGCAGTCCGGGTCCTTCCACGAGTTCAGGTAGGCCCAGCCGCCGAACACGGCCAAATCGGCGATCTGACCCTCGAGGATGCCGCCGAACGGATCGGTCGGTGACAACTTGCTGACCAGCTTCACGTTGCGCTGTACCGGAAGCAAGTGCCCCTCGGCACCGCCGTGCTGATCCGAACGCGCGCTGCCCGTCCGCGCGTCGCCAACTGGCGCATCATCGACGAACGGTGCCCGGACGGTTCCCTGAGGCAGCAACTCGGGACCCTCCATCGAAGAGGCAAGAGCGGGGCTGCCCGAATAAAACGCAACCCCCGCCAGCAGCGAAACACCCCACAGGAGCCGTGATCTTGCCAAGGCTTCCACCTTCCCCCGAACATCGTGTCGCCGCGCCGCCCAAGACCGGCAAGGCATAGTGGCGCACGATCCTACATCTCTACGAAGGTGCGTGCACGCTGGTCGCCGATCGGCGCGTTTCTGATCCACCGCCCACTCAAGTGAGTCGGCAAGGCGCCTCGATGCGGCGGGCCGAACGTCTCATTTGCCGAGAAGTCGCCTTTGACAAGTGGCGCTTGCCGGGTGTCGACCCGGCCATCTGCGCGAGGAATCACGATAAGCGCACACGCTTGATAAGGGACGTACCCGCCTAGCTCAATGCGGCGCGATACTCGCCGAAGACGCCTCACGCGGACCTGGACGCAGGTCCATCGCATAGCTGGACACGGGCGTCAATTGTGCGCTCGCTCAGAGGCGCTGAGGGGTCGACTGTGTAGCCGGCCGAAGACGGCGGACTGCGTTAGTTGAAGTCGAGCAGCAGGAAGGCGGCTTCCTGAATGCGCATTCGCGGCTTCGCGTGGCCCGCCGCGTTGCCGGCACCCTTGGTGCTCTCTCTGGTGACTCGCCACCGGCGGCCGGCTGCTTATCGAGTCGTATGAAGGGAGCGCCGACCGAGTCGCTACTGGTTCCCACAGAGCTGGGAGCGATATGACGCGTCGGCGGTGCCACGACTTCGCCGCTTCGTCCCTAGAAGATGAGTCTGGTCGGGTCGGCTGGCTTGTTGCCGAGGGACGGGGTTGTCACAGGATCGGGGTTGGCGCCACGCTGCGGCCATCCCGGGCGGCGAGTTCACTCTTCTCGGCGCCACCGGACACATGCCTCAGATCGAGACACCGGATGTGCTCCTGCCCGCTGTGTGGGCGTTCGCCAACCGTCATGCGACGCGGCGGCCGCGATGAAGGCTGATCGCACCGCGATGACCGCGATCGTCACCGGCGCATCAGGTCAACTCGGGCGCAGCGTCGCCGAGTTACTCCTCGACGATGACGCCTTCCAGGAACGGCTCGTACTGATCACTCGATCGCCGCCGAAGCTCGACGACCTTGCCGCGCGCGGCGCTGAGATCCGCCACGGCGACTTCGACGACCCCTCCAGCTTGGCGGCCGCCTTCGCTGGCGGCGAGCGCCTGTTGCTGGTCAGCATGGACCGCCTCGGAGTCCGTGTCGCGGGGCATCACGCCGCGATCGATGCCGCCCAACGGGCAGGAATCGGGTCTGTGCCGACACGTCGAATGACGAACCCTTCGGAGTCCAATCCGGCTGCCCTCGTGCCCGACCATCGTGCCACGGAGGAATACCTTCGATCGAGCGGACTGGCCTGGACGTTGCTGCGCTACAACGTCTACTCCGATCCGCTCGCCGGCGCGGCCGCGCGCGCGATGGCCAGCGGCCAGCACATGACTAACGCCGGCGACGGACGGACGGCGTACGTCACGCGGGGTGACTGCGCCGCGGTCGCCGCGGCGGTGCTCAGTCATCCCGGGCACGAAGGAAAGGCATACGAGATCAGCGGTCCCGCTGCGCTCGCGCCCGCAGGACGTAGCCGCGTTGATGCAGGAAGTGAGCGGCCGGCCGGTTGCGCCTGCGTATCTCGACGACGCCGCTTTCACCGCCGCGCTGGTAGACCACGGCGGCCTACCGACGCCCGTGGCCGATGTGGCGGCGAGCTTCGGCCGCGCGGCATGGGATACATGGCGCAGGTCAGCGGCGTCGTGGGCGGCCTCGCGGGGCACGCGCCGCGATCCCTCCGGAACATGCTCGAGGCGGCGCTTGAGGGCGAGCGGCGACCCGGATGAGCCGGGAGTCACTGCTGCGTCTCAGGCTTCGCCCGAGAGCACCGCGACCGCCGCATCCATCGGCCGAGGCCGCTCGGACGTTGACCGGCGGACAGATGACGGTGAATCCGCCGTCGGGCAGGAACTCGACTTCGTGCAGCTTCCCGAGCTGGCAGTAGCCGATCTCCCCTTGGCCCCGTGCCCCGCCCAGATGATGCTCGGGGCACCGTCCGCGGCGACGCGCTCGACCGTCGCGCTGAACGGGGCATCCCAGCTCCAGCCGTCGGTGCCGACCACTGCGTTGTCGAAGGCGACCACGAGTCCGCGGTTCCGCCCACGCCAGCCTGCCTCCGCGGAAGCCGGGACGGTTCAACGGCCTCTGTCGCCCACGAATGTCCCGACCTACCCAAGCGGGATCAGGCTGGCGCGGGCAGGGACGAGCCGCCGGCTAATTGGACCGTGAATGGACCGTGGGGCGAAGCTGAGGAAGCTCGGTCTGGAGCAAGACGTGGCCCCTATCCAGGGTCTTTTGTAAGGTGAGCGACGGGACTCGAACCCGCGACCGCCTGGACCACAACCCGAAAGCTCCGGCTGAGCTGGGTTGTCTTTGGCTCTACTCCGCCCCGTGAGAGGTGCTCAAGGTGTCTGAGTTGTCCTCAGATTGGACCCCGAATTGGACCCCGCGTCGCGAGAAGGCCTGCTCGACCAGGTCGGCCTCGTGGTCACCCGGGCAGTAGTCAGCGTAGATCTGGGTCGTCTTGATGTCGCGGTGACCCATCCACTCCTGCAGGGTGCGCAGCGGCACGCCGCTCGCCGCCATCGTTGTCCCGAACGTATGTCGGAGGTCATGGAAGCGGATCTCCCGCACGCCGGCGGCCCGGCAGTGGCCCTTGAGACGCTTCAGGACCTTGGAGCGATCCAGCGGCCTGCCGGTCTGTGGATGGGCGAACACCAGGTCAGCGTCGGCCTTGTACGCCGACAGGCGATGGAGGGACTCGAGCTCGGCGGCGACTCGCATCGCCAGCGGCACGCCGCGGCTTGAGCGCTTCGATTTCGGCTTGCCGAACTCGCCTCGAACGAAGCTCTGGCGGACTCGAACCTTGGCAACGAGCCAGTCGACGTCTTGCCAGCGCAGGCCGAGCAGCTCCCCTTGCCGCATACCTGTCATTGCCGCCACCCGGTAGAGGACACGCTCCACCGGGCCTCGAAGATCAGCGTCGTCGATCGCGCGGATCACCGCGTCAAGCTCGTCGAGCGTCAGGAAGCGAATGTCGGCATCCGAGTCGTCCGTCTGCGGCTTTGTCACAAGACGGCAGGGGTTCTCGCCGATCCAGCGCTTCCGCAGCGCGTAGTCGAAGACCGAGTGCAGGGTCGAGAGGTAGTTCTTGACCGACTTGGGCGCAAGCCCCTTCGTCCGGAGATGCGACATGAACCGCTCGATGTCCTCGTGCGTGATCCGACCGATCGGCAGGTCGCCGAAATACGGCACAAGGTGGACGCGTAGACCGGACTCGAAGGCTTCAACCGTCGACGCCCTTCGGCCGTGAACCTCGAGCTGCGCGAGGGCGGCTGCCCCGACCGATCCGACCGTACGAGCCGGGTCGCTCACGACCTTGCTCGCGCCCTCCCCGTCGATCATGGCCTGCAGCTTCCGTTCGGCTTGAGCCCGGGTCAGGCCGGTGCTCGATCCCTGCAGGCGCTTCGATCCGACGCGCCGGTTGAAACGTCCGCCGCTACCGTCCCGCCAGCGACCGTAGTAAGCCCCGTGCTTTTCATAGAGCTGACCCGTGCCGTAGCTACGCCTAGCCATTACGTTCATTATCGCTGTTCGGTCGGTCATCGCCACCGGAGCGTCCTTCGATCAGACCGACACCGTCCCGACGACCGCGTCGAAGTTCTCGATTCTGCGGTCCCGCGCCTCAATAGCTGCCCGCTCATTCAGGCCGGTCGACTCAGAGCGCCACGGGCCATAGCGCGTCGAACCGAAGGGCGGCCGTGCTGGCGCGGATGACGTAACCGTCGCGCACGGCGAGACCGCTGCGGGCCAGCGCTTCCGCGGCGTGGTCGACGGCGACAAGCGGCATGTGCAAGCGCGCGGCGAGCTGGCCGGCGGTGTCGCCCTGGACCGTTGGGTCCGCGACCAGCTCGAGCAGCACCAGCCGCTCAGCGTCATACGTGCCGTTCACGGCGCCCCCCGGGCGTTGCAACCGCCGGAGGGGTCGAGGCGACTCTCGAGATCACGCGCGTACGCTTGCGCCTCAGCGACGAGCTCGTCGGCGGCCCGGTACGCATAGCCAGAAGCGGAGGCCCGCGCGGTCACGGCCGCAATGGTCTCGCCGCCGACGCGCACCGGAGCTGCGACCGCGACCTGGCCGTCACGATGCTCGCCGTCCTCCTCCGCCCACCCTCGCGTCTTGACGGCGGCCAGCTCAGCCACGAGGGCAGCCGGATCGGTAACGGTGCGGTCCGTGCAAGCGGCCAGCGGGGCGGCCAGCACGCTGGCTCGCCAC
>JACCYI010000086.1 GCA_013696535.1 Solirubrobacterales bacterium | reverse complement strand
ACAGCTCCTGCACCTCGAATCCGAGGATCCTGACAAGGACATCTCCATCTACATCAACTCGCCCGGCGGATCGGTGTACGCGGGCCTGGCGATCTACGACACGATGAACTTCATCAAGCCGGACGTGCAGACCATCTGCGTCGGCATCGCGATGTCCATGGGCGCGCTCCTGCTGGCCGGCGGCGCCCAGGGCAAGCGGATGGCGCTCCCGAACGCAAAGATCCTCATCCACCAGGTGTCCTCGGGCTTCCAGGGGCAGGCGACGGACATCGAGATCCACGCCCGCGAGGTCATCGACCTGCGCACCCGGCTCGACGAGATCCTCGCCAAGCACACCGGCAAGCCGGTGGACGAAGTCAAGAAGGACACCGAGCGCGACTACTTCATGAGCTCGGAAGAGGCCCAAAGCTATGGCATCATCGACCGGGTGATCTCCGAGCACTAAGCTTGGAGGTCGCACGGCCGAACGCTTCGAGGGAGGAACATGGCCCGTCCGACGGACTCAAACGAGCAACTGCTCTGCTCGTTCTGCGGCAAGTCGCAGCGTCAGGTCAAGAAGCTGATCGCGGGGCCGGGTGTCTACATCTGTGACGAGTGCATCGATCTCTGCAACGAGATCATCGACGAGGAGCTCTCCGCCCCGCCGACCTTCGACATCGAGAACCTCCCCAAGCCGAAGGAGATCTACGGGGTTCTGCAGGAGTACGTCGTGGGCCAGGAAGCCGCCAAGCGGACGCTGAGCGTCGCCGTCTACAACCACTACAAACGCGTCCAGATGATGCAGTCAGACGACGCGGACATCGAGCTGCAGAAGTCCAACATCCTGCTGCTCGGGCCGACGGGCTGCGGCAAGACCCTGCTGGCGCAGACCCTCGCGCGGATCTTGAACGTTCCCTTCGCGATCGCCGACGCCACGGCGCTCACCGAAGCGGGGTACGTGGGCGAGGACGTCGAGAACATCCTTCTGAAGCTCATCCAGGCCGCGGACTTCGACGTCAAGAAGGCAGAGACCGGGATCATCTACATCGACGAGGTCGACAAGATCGCCCGTAAGGCCGACAACCCATCGATCACGCGTGACGTGTCCGGCGAGGGCGTTCAGCAGGCGCTGCTGAAGATCCTCGAGGGGACCACGGCCAGCGTGCCGCCGCAGGGTGGGCGTAAACATCCCCATCAGGAGTTCCTGACCATCGACACGACGAACGTCCTGTTCATCTGCGGTGGCGCCTTCGCGAACCTCGACAAGGTCATCGAGCGGCGGATCGGCAACAAGGGCGTCGGCTTCGGCGCGTCGATCGAGTCCAAAGCCGACCGTGATCTCGGCGAGCTGTTCGAGAAGACGCTTCCCGAGGATCTCATGACGTACGGGCTCATCCCCGAGTTCATCGGGCGTCTACCGGTCACCAGCGCGGTGCACCAGCTCTCGCGCGACGACCTGATCACCATCCTCACGGAGCCGCGCAACGCGATCGTCAAGCAGTTCCATCGCTTCTTCTCCTTCGACGGCATCGAGCTCGTCTTCTCCGAGGATGCGCTGAAGGCGGTAGCGCAGAAGGCGCTCGAGCGAGAGACGGGCGCCCGTGGCCTGCGCTCGATCATCGAGGAGGTACTTCTCGAGGTGCAGTTCGAGCTGCCCTCGCGGCGCGACGTCAAGAAGTGCGTGGTGACCAAGGAGACCATCGAGCGGGGCTTGAAGCCGACGCTGGTCACCGTGGCGCCAGACGAGATCGACGAGCCGGCCGCCGGCGCCGAGAGCGCTTAGCGCTCGCGCAGAAGCCGCTGGATCGCCTCGAGCTCCTCGACGGCGAGCAGGTCCTTCGGCCGTCCGGCGGCACGCTTCATGGCGATGAGGTCGGGAAGTGACGCGATCCGCACCTCGATGCCCGCCACCTCCACGACGAGGGCGCGCTCTCGCAGCGCCGCATAGCCAGGAGAGCCGGACGGGTCGACGAGCAGGTCGAGCGGGCCGTCCGGGGTGTCGAGCGTCAGGATCTGCGTACGGCGGAGCGTGTGGCCATCGGGCACGAAGGGGATGTCGGCGGCGACCCCGCGCAAGCGGGCACCGAGTTCGACCAGCATCTGTCCCAGACGGTCGAGGTTCTCGGTCTCGGCCGAGTAGCAGATGTCAAGATCACGGGTGGGCAACGTCATGCCGTGCATGAGGCCCGCGAATCCGCCGATGACGACGTAGTCGACACCCGCGGCAACGAGTCGATTGAGCAGCGCCGAGGGCCGAAATTCAGGCAGCGGCTCGAGCACGGGCTCCGGCCGCTGCCAGCACGCGAGCGTCGGCGTAGAAGTTCTCGAAGACGCGCACGCGCTGCGCCGGCGTCAGCTCGAGGTTCGCGCGTAGCAGCGATTCGTCGTAGCCCGGCGTCTGCTTGACGGCTCGAAGCTCGAGCCCGCGCCCTGTGGCGTTGAGCGCCCGCTTGAGCGTCGCGATGCTCACCTCGTCGCCGGCGGCCTCGATTCGGGCCACGGAGGGCTGGGTGATGCCAAGCCGTCTGGCCAACTGGGCCTGGGTCAGACCATCTGCCTCGCGGGCACGGCGGATCAGCAAGCCGGTCGACACACGATATAGCTTACAACACGTATGTCCGTCAGCTAATAGTGTGCCGGGCAGCGAAGCCGGTCCGGCCCCCGCGTCGTACGGTGATCGAGTGACCACGCCGCCCCTCGTCGACGAGCCGCTGGAGCTCCTCCGTGAGCTGGCCGGACCCTCCGCCGAGTTCCGTGAGCACCAGCTCGAGGCGGTGTCGGACCTGGTGGAGAACCGGCGCCGCGTGCTCTGCGTGCAGCGGACGGGCTGGGGCAAGAGCGCCGTCTACTTCCTCGCCACCGCGTTGTTGCGCCGCCGCGGCGCGGGTCCGACCGTTCTGGTCTCGCCGCTGCTCGCGCTGATGCGCAACCAGATCGACGCGGCGGAGCGCCTGGGTATCCGCGCAGTGACCGTCAACTCGACCAATCGCGAGGAATGGGCCGCGATTCGCGATCGACTCGAGGAGGATTCCGTCGACCTGTTGCTGATCAGCCCCGAGCGGCTCAACAACCCGCAGTTCCGTGACACGATGCTGCCCCTCTTCGTCGAGCGCGTCGGACTGCTCGTCGTCGACGAGGCGCACTGCGTGTCCGACTGGGGGCACGACTTCCGGCCGGACTACCGGCGCATCCGCGACGTGCTGGCCAACCTCGCCGACGACGTCGCGGTCCTGTGCACTACTGCGACGGCGAACGACCGCGTGGTCGCCGACGTCGCAGAGCAACTCGCGGTCGGCGCCGACCCGGAGCAGCTCACGGTCTATCGGGGGCCGCTCGCGCGCGCCTCGCTGCGCCTCGAGGTCGTCGAGCTGCCGAATCCCTCCGCGCGCCTGGCTTGGCTCGCGACCTGGCTGCCGCGGCTCCCGGGATCGGGAATCGTGTACTGCCTGACCAAGCGGGACACCGAGGTGGTGGCGAAGTGGCTCGCGAGCCAGGGGATCTCCGCCGTCGCCTACTCGGGTGAAGTCGCCGATGCTCAGCGGATCGAGGCCGAGCGGTCGCTGCTGGCCAACGAGGTCAAGGCGGTGGTGGCCACCAGCGCGCTCGGGATGGGCTACGACAAGCCAGACCTCGGCTTCGTGGTCCACTTCCAGGCGCCGTCGTCGGCGATCGCCTACTACCAGCAGGTCGGTCGCGCCGGGCGCGGGGTCGCCGAGGCGCACGTCGTGCTGCTGCGTGGCGCCGAAGACAAGCGGATCCAGGACTTCTTCATCGAGACGGCGTTCCCGCGGCGCGAGCTCGTCGAACAGGTGCTCGACTGCCTGCCGGGCACCGTTCCCGGCCTTCAGGCGGACGTCAACCTCGGGCGCGGCCGGCTCGAGGCGATGCTCAAGGTCCTCGACGTCGAAGGCGCCGTCACACGCCACGGCTCGCAGTGGGCGCGGACCGGCGAGCCGTGGACCTACGATGCCGCCCGCTACCAGGAGGTCACGGCCCTGCGCCGCCATGAGCAAGCGGCCATGGCGGCGTTCGGAGCGGACGGCCGCTGTCTCATGCAGGCGTTGCAGTCAGAGCTCGACGACCCGGCGGCCGAGCCGTGCGGGCGCTGCTCGATCTGCACCGCCCCGCGCTTCCACGAGGCGCTCGATCCGGATCTCGTGCGCCAGGCGCACGACGTGCTGCGTTCTCAGCCGCTCGTCCTGAGCGTCCGCCGCCAGACGCCCAAGACGGCGGATCAGCCGGGTAAGAAGATCCCGCCGGATCTCCTCCTCGAAGAGGGCCACGCCCTGGCCCGCTCAGGCGACGGCGGGTGGGACCCGCTCGTGCGTCGTTGCCGCACCGAAGGCGGCTTCGAGCCGGATCTGGTGCGGGCTATCGCTGAGCTCGTGCAGCGCTGGGAGCCGGCGCCACGGCCCGAGTGGGTGACCGCGATCCCGTCGCGCCGATCGGGCGACCTGGTGCCGGCCTTCGCCCGTGCGCTCGCAGAGCGCCTCGGACTGGCCTACCTCGACCGCGCGATCGAGCGGGTCGGCGACTCGCCCCCGCAGCGCGAGATGGAGAACTCGGCGCAGCAGGTCGCCAACGTCCGCGGTCAGTTCAAGGTCACGGTCGGCATGCCCGAAGCGCCGGGGCTCCTGGTCGACGACGTCCGCTACTCGGGGTGGACGCTCGCGACCGTCGGCGCGCAGCTCCGAATGGCCGGTGCCGGCCCGGTGCACCCGCTCGTGCTCACGCTCGCGGGGGCCTGAGGCGAGTCAGGCGACCGCGCCGGCCAGCTCGGGCACGGCGTCGCGCGCCGCATCGAACGCCGCGGACTTCCGCGCCGGGACCAGTCCGAGCCGCGTCCGCCGCTCCAGCAGGTCGTCGAGCGTGAGCGCGAGCTCGTGCGCCAGCGCGAAC
>JACCYI010000080.1 GCA_013696535.1 Solirubrobacterales bacterium | reverse complement strand
GGTGCACACCGAGCCGCGGGGCACGCCTCGGATCGAGAGCTAGGCGTACTGCGTGACGGGGCCGCAAGCGGCCACGTCGTCGGCAAGCCCGCGGGCTCGCTCGTCGGTCCAGCGATCTGCGTCGATCAGGTGCCGTGCGAGGTCGTCGATGTCCTCGAGCGCCTCACGCGCTCCAGGAGCGTCGATCGTCTCCGAGAACAGCAGGGTGTCCGCCGCGTCGCGGATGCGCTGCTGCTCAGGGTCAAACAGCTTGGCCGCGGCCATGTCCTCGATCGTGGCGAGAACCCGACCGTAGGCTTGTGCTCGTTGCGAAGTCATCGTGTCTCCATTGTAGATACCCCTTCCAGGTATATACGTGCGAAGGGCAGTCTTCCGGTCACTCCATCGGCGCTTTCGCTCGTCGCCTGTAGCGTCCGCCGGTGAGCATGCGGCGCCTCGGCGCGCTATGACTCAGTCGGTGAAGCTGACACGCCTGACAGGCGGCACCATCCACACCCTTGACCCGCAACGGCCGCTGGTCGACTCCCTCACGGTGGCGGGCGGGCGCGTCGCGGCGACTGACGAGAACGGGGAGGGAACGCTGGACCTGGGCGGTCGCTGCGTCCTCCCGGGATTCTCGGACGCACACACCCACTTCGCCACCTGGGCCATCGGGCTCTCGCAGGCGCGTCTGGAGGGCTGCAGATCGCGCGAGGAGGCCGTGGCCCGTGTGTCCGGTGCGGCGGCAGGTGCGCCGGCGGGAGGTTGGGTACGCGGCCTGGGGTGGCGGGACGCCGACTGGCCGGAGCCGCCGACACGCGAGGCGCTCGATGAAGCGTGCGGGCCGGTCCCCGTGGCGCTGATGTCGCGCGACTACCACTCGCTGTGGGTCAGCACGGCAGGCCTGGCCCTGGCCGGTGGGGATCTGCAGGTCCCCGGAGGGGTGGTCGAGCTGGGAGAGGACGGCAGCCCCTCCGGCGTCCTGCGCGAGGATGCCGCCTGGCGCTTCCGCGACCGTTTCCTGCGCCCGACCGAGGCCGAGATGGAGACGGCGATCCGAGCGGCGCTGCCCGTGGCCGCCGCCCGGGGCGTCACCGCGATCCACGACAAGGACGGTTGGGTCGGGGTCCTGCCCGTATGGCAGGCGCTCGAGGCCTCGGGCGACCTGACCTTGCGCGTGTGGCAGTCGCTTCCGCACCACCGCATCGACGAGCTCGCTGACCTCGGCATCCGCTCCGGCTTCGGGAGCGACCGGGTCCGGATCGGCTATCTCAAGGCGTTCATGGACGGCACGCTCGGCTCGCAGACCGCGCGGATGCTCGACGGGTCGGGCGTCGAGATCACGTCGCGTGAGGCGCTTGAGACCATCCTGCGCCGCGGCGCACGGGCGGGGTTCCCCGTCGCCGTCCACGCCATCGGCGATAAGGCGAACCGGGACGCCCTGGACGCCTTCCAGGCCACCCGTGACCACTGGGCGCCGAGGGGCCTCCGGCCCCGCGTCGAGCACGCCCAACTGCTCGCGCCCGAGGACGTCGGACGCTTCGCAGAGCTTGGCGTGGCTGTTTCGGTGCAGTTCTCCCATGCGCCGTCAGACCGCGCGCTGGCCGACGACACGTGGGGTGAGCGCGCGGAGCTGGCCTACGCGTGGCGCGCTCTGTCTGAATCGGGCGCCGTCCTTGCCAACGGTTCCGACGCGCCGGTCGAGGAGCTCGACCCGCTGGCCGGGCTGCGGGCCGCGGTGTGCCGCACCCTCGACGAGCGCCCACCTTGGCGCCCGGAGCAGGCGATCGACGTGGAGACCGCCCTGCGAGCGATGATCCAGGGGCCGGCATGGCTGGCGCACGACGAGCATCGCCGCGGCCTTCTTGTGCCGGGCTTTGACGCGGACCTCGTGGTGCTCGATCGCGACCCGCTGGACTGTCCCGCCGACGAGCTCTCAGAGATCCGGGTCGAGGCCACGATGGTGGCCGGGGAGTGGACCCATGCCGGCCCGTTCGGCTGAAGCTCACCGTGCCTGCGGCTCACGGTGCACGGCGACCCCGGCGATGACGAGCGCGACGCCGGTGACTTCAGCGGGCCCCGGGATCTGGGTGAGGACGACGACGCCGATCACGGTGGCGGTCGCGGGCAACAGCGACACCATCAGCGCGTAGGCCGCCCGGGTCAGCCGCGCCAAGGCGAGCTGGTCTGCGACGTAGGGAATGACCGACGAGGAGATGCCGACGCCGATGCCGGCGAGCAGCCCGACCGGGTCGCTGAAGACCGGGAGCGCCTGCCATCCCCCCAACGGGGTGACCACGACGGCGGCGATGAGCATCGAGGCGGCGAGGCCGTCGATGCCGCCGATCTGCGGGCGTTTGGCGATGCGGTCGGCCAGCACGATGTAGAAGGCGAAGAGCCCCGCGTTGGCGAACGCGAAGACCAGGGCCAGCGGCTCTGAGCCGAGCCGGACGTCCGTGAGCAGATAGACCCCGCCGACCGCGAGCCCGACAGCGATCGTGTTGCACCCGCTGCGGGCTCCGAGAGCGGCGAGCGCGATCACCGGGAGGAACTCGACCGCCGCGACCGTGCCGAGCGGAAGCCGGTCGATGGCGATGTAGAAGCACGCGTTCATGCCCGCCAGGACGATTCCCCAGGCGACCACGAGCCGCCTGCCGTCTGTGTCGAGCGCCGCGAAGGTCCGCCACGGCCTGCGCCAGGCCGCGAAGATGATCGCCGCTGAGGCGATCCTCAGCCAAGCGACGGCGAGCACCTCGACGCGGGCGAACAGCAGCACGGCCAGTGCCGGACCCAGGTAGTGGAAGACAGCGCTCACCAGGAAGTACAGGTGCGGTGGCGCCGAGCCGGCGGCCGAAGCCAAGCCTTGCCGGGGGGACGGAAGGATTTTCGTCATATGTAGTGGTTGCCCGGTCTGAAGCCGTCTGCACGGGCAGGATCGGAGCTAGTCTTCGGGCCATGCCTTCGAATGCGAAGCAGAACGGTCGGATCGCAGACGACGGTCCACTCGATGACACCAACCTGCGCCTGCTGCGCGAGTTGCAGGCCGACGCCCGACTCTCGCTGGCCGAACTGGGTCGCCGGGTCTCGCTGTCGTCTCCGGCGGTGGCGGAGCGGCTCAAGCGCCTCGAGCAGGAAGGTGTGATCACCGGGTATCGCGCCGAAGTGGATCCAGCTCGACTCGGCTACAGCCTCGGGGTGGTGATCAGGATCCGCCCGGCGCCGCGCCAGCTCGCCGACGTCGCCGACCTGGCCCGGCAGACGCCCGAGATCGTGGAGTGCCACCGCGTGACGGGCGACGAC
>JACCYI010000057.1 GCA_013696535.1 Solirubrobacterales bacterium | reverse complement strand
GGCATGTCGGGGGCTCCTCGTAGGCGGGCGACGGATTCACGGTACCAGCGGTTACGGTCGTGATCAGTCGAGTTGGCGGGCGACGGAATCCGCACTGAGAGCACCGAGACGCCGCACGGTCCAGCGTCCTCCGACCTCGTACGCATGCAGATCGACGACGGTCGAGGGCGTGCCCGCGAGCTCGCCGCCGTCGAGCAGCAGATCGGCTCCCGCCCGGATGGGTCGCGGTACTGCCTCCAGAGTCCGGGCTTCGTCGTCGCCCGAGCGGTTGGCCGAGCTCTGGAGCACCGGCCAGTCCATAGCGCCGAGGGGGGCGATCGCATCCGTCAGGGCGGGAACGCGAAGCCCGAGCGTGCCGGGTCGCGGCCCGCACGCGAGCGGAAAGCGCCCGAGCGGATTCGCCAGTAGCACCGTCACCGGGCCGGGCAGCAGCCGTGCCAGCGCCTGCCGGGTTCGTGACCCGAGCTCGGGCAGGGCCAGGAGGGCCAGCTCGAGCTTGAAGAACATCACGGCGGCGGGCTTGTCGGGACGTCGCCCCTTGAGGCCGTAGAGCCGGCGGACCGCTTCGGGCGTGTCGGGGTCGCAGGCCAAGCCGTAGACCGTGTCGGCCGGAAAGACGGCGACGCCGCCGACCGACATGCAGCGCGCGAAGGTCTCCGCCTGGCCGGCGGTCACCATGCCCGCACCACGCGCTCGATCCCGGCAAGATCCGGGTCAACAGCGGTGCTCGCGTAGCCGGCTTCGCGCAGCAGCCCGGCCACCCGCTCGGCCTGGCCTTGGCCGACTTCCACCGCGACGAAGGTCGCACCGGCGCTCCGGGCGGCGGGGGCCAGCCGCCGGTACACCGCCAGCCCGTCGTGGCCTGCGAAGAGCGCGCCGTCCGGCTCGTATCGGGTGATCTCGGGCGCGAGCTGCCTTCTCTCGTGTTCCGCGACGTAGGGCGGGTTGGCGAGCACCGCGTCGACAGGAGCCCCGAGCGGCACGAGCAGATCACCTTCAAGCAGCTCGACTTCGAGGCCGAGCAGCAGGGCGTTGGCGCGCGCCACGGCGAGCGCCCCCGGACTGACGTCGGTGCCGGTGATCTGGAGATCGGGGCGCTCGGCCTTCAGCGCCAGGGCGATCGCTCCCGAACCGGTTCCCACGTCAACCACCCGGGCGCCGCGCGCAAGCTCGAGCGCCGCCTCCACGACGAGCTCCGTCTCCGGCCGCGGGATCAGCACACGCGTATCGACCTTGAGCTCGATGGTCCGGAAGCCCTTGAAGCCAAGGATGTAGGCGACCGGCTCACGCTCGCGCCGACGCCTGGCGAGATCGGCGAAGGACCGTGCCTCTTGAGGCTCGAGCGCGCGGCGCGGATCGGTCACGATCTGCCCGCGCGAGAGGCCGGTGGCGGCGCCCAGCAGGAGTTCGGCGTCGAGCCTCGGCGATTGCACTCCGGCGGCGGTCAGCGCCACGACCGCGGAGTCGAGCGCGTCGCGCACTGTCGTGCGGCCGATGATGTGGTCGGGCGAGCGGGGCATGGCCTGACACTGTGGCATCGCCTGCCTCGGTGCCGGTCGGACGTCAACCCCTGCTGGTGAGAGGACATGACCCTCTCCGTGTCGGCCATGTGACGGGACAGGGTGCACAAGGTGGGCCGTGACCATCCGCGAGTCCCTCGTCCCCCTGCCTCACCAGCAGGGGTTGACTTCGACGCACCGCCAGCGAGCGAGGCCTGCCGCCTACCGCACGCCCTGGGCCTGCACCTCGAGCCGCCGCCGCTTCTCGTCGGATTGCAACGCCGAAGTCATCTCGTCCAGCTCGCCGCCCAGGATCTGATCGAGGTTGTGGGCGGTGACCTTGACTCGGTGGTCGGTCACGCGTCGCTCGGGAAAGTTGTAGGTGCGGATCTTCTCCGCTCGCTCGCCCGTACCGACCTGGGCGCGCCGGTCGGCGGCCAACTCGGCCTGCTGCTTGGCGAGCTCGAGCTCGTACAGCCGCGCACGCAGCACCTTCATCGCCCGCTCGCGGTTCTGCAGCTGCGACTTCTCGTCCTGCATGGAGACGACGAGCCCGGTCGGCTTATGGGTGATGCGGACGGCGGAGTCCGTCGTGTTGACGGACTGCCCGCCCGGCCCCGAAGAGCGGTAGACGTCGATCTCGAGATCGTTCTGGTCGAGGTGCACGTCGACGTCCTCGGCCTCCGGAAGCACGGCGACCGTGGCGGTGGAGGTGTGGATCCGGCCCTGCGACTCCGTCTCGGGAACCCGCTGGACCCGGTGGGTCCCGCCTTCGAACTTGAACACGGAGTAGGCGCCATCTCCGCGGACCTCGAACGTCGAGGCCCCGTCGGAAGCGTCCATGATCTCCGTCTGGAAACCGAGGCGCTCGGCGTAACGCGTGAGCATCTTATGGAGGTCACCCGCCCACAGGCTGGCTTCGTCACCGCCGGCCCCCGCGCGAATCTCCACGATCACGCTCTTGTCGTCGTTGGGGTCGCGCTCGACCATCGCGAGACGGAGTTCCTCCTCGAGGCGCTCGATGCGCGAGCGGGCCGATCGCAGCTCATCGCGCATCTCCGCGTCCTCACCGCCCTCGTCGAGCATCTCCTGCGCGCCCTCCGCGTCGGACGTCGCATGGCGCCATTGGCGCGCGAGCTCGGCGGCCGGGGCCAGCTGGCGGTAACGACGGCCCGACTCCGCGTAGCGGATACGGTCTGAGATGACGTCGCTGTCAGACATCTCGCGCTCCGCCTCCGCGAAGCGCGCCTCGATCTGCTCGACGAGCTGGGCGATCACCTGATCGAGTCTATTGCCGGCGTTTGCGCCCAAACGACGACGAGCGGCCGGTGGGCCGCCCGAAGGTCAAGCGCTCGGCGTGCCGGCCGGGGCTAGGACCGGTCTCCGCGGGCGCGCTTTGCCGCGCGACGCTGGAACCGCTCGACGCGACCGCCGGTATCCACCAGCTTCTGCCTGCCCGTATAGAACGGATGGCAGTTCGAGCAGATCTCGACGCTGATCTGCGGCTTGGTGGAGCGCGTCGTGAACTGGTTCCCGCACGTGCACCTGACGTGGGACTCGACGTACTCAGGATGTATTTCGGTCTTCATGGTGCAGTCCAGTCTAGAACGTCTCGAAGCCTCACGCGGGGCAGGGGCGAACCAGCTCGTTGCCCCCTTCGTCGCGCTCGTCGACGCGGCCGCCGGCGTCCACGCGTGCCACCAGATTCGAACCCGGCGCGCAGCGCGGACCCGGGAAATCGATCTTCGTGGTTCCGCCGGACTCGAGGCCCGGGACCGCTGCCGGCGGCAGCGGCGTGCCGTTGACCACAAGGACCACGGAGAAGGGTCCGGAATTCGAAGCGCCCGAATTGGCGAGCCCGACGACGTAGCGACGAGCGCCCGAGCCCTTCACGGCCAGCTTGCGCGGGACGAGATCGGGACGCAGGTCCGGCTGCCGGCAGACGCGCGTGACGCGCCGTCGCTGAGCCACCTGGCGACTGCCTTCCAGCCAGCGGAACTGCACGACCATCCGGTAATCCGCAGGAGCCGCGAGCGCCTGGACGCGCTTCTCGTAGACGTAGCGCCGAACGCTGGGATCTGCGGAGTTCCAGATGCCGAAGCCGGGCGCGACGAGCGTGTGCCAGGCCGGGCGATCAGGCGTGCGGCTCTGGAGCTCGAAGCGGATCTGCATCCGGGAGGCGCCCTTCAGCGCTTTCATCGACCCATCGGCCACGAGGTAGCGCCCGGGCTGGGCCAGCGATGTCTCGCAGGCAGTCATACGGGCGGCGGCGGCGGCGGGCCGGGCCAGCGCCTGGCCCGGAGCACTCGTCGCAAGCAGGATGAGCGCGAGGGCAAGGGCGGGGGCGGATGGCATCACGCTGACATAACGCATCGAGATCGTCCGAGTTGCGACCTCCGGACGGACTTTGGGTGGCCTCGCGCCGCGACTCAGGACACTACGTGATCTGGTAAAGCGGCCCGTCACCGCCCTCGGGCGGTGTGAGGCGACCGCCCTTGGCGGTGATCGCGCCGCACTGGACGCAGTTGGTGTAGTTGACGACAAGGTCGACCGGCCCCGACTCCGGCGCGTCCTCGGGCACCTCGTACACCCCGGCCGGACACATCCACTGCCACATCTCGGCCACGTCGCGATCGACGTTGCGCTCGATGCGGATGTGATTCGGTGCGTCGTCGCGCGTCTCGTTGCCCGTGATGAAGACGCTCGAGAGCTTGTCGAAGGTGTACTTGCCGTCGGCCTTCGGATACCGCTTATGCCGATCCGTCCGCACGAGTGGCGCCTCGGCGTCGCGATGGTTCTTCCAATGCCCGCCCGGGAATCGGCCCTTGGTCACCACCATGGCGTTGGTGATCGCGCCTCCGACGACCAGGCCGCGCGCGAAGGGCTGCTTCATGTTGCGCGACTCGTAGAGATCCTTGCCGATATCGGAGTCGTGCACGGCGTCGTCGTAGGCCGAGAAGTCCGAGGATCCGGCCTTGAGTCGA
The DNA here is from genome assembly GCA_013696535.1 of Solirubrobacterales bacterium. The sequence goes on along the minus strand of JACCYI010000057.1, from coordinate 6,114 downwards.
CGGTAGATCGTCTCTGCGGCCAGTCGGCCCGACTCGATGGCGTAGTGAACCCCCTTGAGCTTGGGCACGTTGACCATCCCGGCCGCGTCGCCGCAGATGACCATTCCCGGGGCGTGCAGCTTGGGCATCGCCCAATAACCGCCTTCGGGGATTGCCTTGGCACCCCACGCCACACGCCTGCCTCCCTCGAGAACCTTGCGCACCAGGGGGTGGAGCTTGAACTCCTGCAGCACGTCGTGCACCGACAGCCGCACGTCGGCGTAGTCCAGTCCCGCGACATAGCCGATGGAGACCTTGGGCGTCTCTCCCTCGCGATTCATGGGATAGATCCACGAGCCGCCGAACTCCCGGTACTTACCTTGAGGACGCAAGGGCCAGCCGAGAGTGTGGATGACCTTGTCGAGCGGCTTCTCGACCTCCCACACCTCCTTGACCCCCAGAGCCCAGACCTGCGGATCGGAGTTCGCAGCCAGGTTCAGGGTGCTGAGCGCCGCCCCGGTCAGGTGACCCCAGTTGCCCTCGGCGAGCACCGTGGCCTTAGCGACCACGTCCGAGCCGGGCTCGAAGTTCGCCTTCTCGCCGCCTGAGCGGTCACGGCCCTTGTCTCCCGTCCGAACTCCCAGGACCTCGCCCTCTTTGACCAGGAGCTTGGCGCCCACGGTCTCCGACAGCACGTACGCACCAGCCTCCTCCGCCTTCTCGGCCAGCCAGCGGTTGAGCTCGGCAACTGAGATGACGTAGTTGCCGTGGTTGCGGAAGGGCGGTGGCGTCGGCACGAGCGGCACCGCCCGCTTGGAGTTGAGCACGAAGTACACGCGCTCAGCCTCCACCGGCCCGTAGTGCGGCCACGAGCCCTCGTCGTCCGGGCCGAGGTCCGGGAACAGCTGCTGGATGGAAACGGGGTTCATCACGGCGCCTGACAACTGATGCGCGCCCGCGACCCGTCCCTTCTCGATGACGGCCACGGGAACCTCTCCGAGGCGCTCGGTCATCTCCGGATCGTCCTCGAGCAGCTGCATCAGGCGGATGGCGCAGGCCATTCCGGCCTGGCCACCTCCGACGATGGCCACGCCGACCTCGATGCGGTCCGCCTCGGTATCCGTGATCGGCCCGACGAACTCCTCCGAAGGCGAGACGGGCGGCGGATACATCGACGGTGCGACGCCGCCGCCTCTCGCCGCCATCACTCAGCTTCCCCGCTTGGCCTTCACGGCCTCGGTCAGCTTGGGCACGATCTTGTTGAGGTCCCCGACGATGCCGAGATCGGAGAACTCGAAGATCGGGGCGTTGGAGTCCTTGTTGATCGCCACGATGTTCTCCGAGGACTGCATCCCGACCTTGTGCTGGATCGCTCCCGAGATCCCCGCCGCCAGATAGAGCTTGGGTGACACGGTCTTGCCCGTCTGTCCGATCTGCGCCGAGTACGAGTACCAACCCGCATCGACGACGGCACGCGTGGCGGCTACGGCGCCGCCCATGGCGCCCGCCAGCGCCTCGAGGGCCTCGAAGCCCTCCGCCTTCCCAAGTCCACGGCCACCGGCGACGAGGACCTTCGCATCCTCGATGTTCACGTCGGCGCCGCGTTGCTCGCCGCGCGACACCATCGTGGCCCGGCCCGATTGCGGCGAAAGCTCGAAGGTGACGTCCTCGACCGACGCGGCGCCCGTCCCCAGCGAGGCATCGGCCTCAAAGGCGTTGAGGCGGCCGATGATGACGCCCACCGACGAGTGGTACTCGACGTCCGAGACGCTCGAATCCTGGAGGATCGGACGCTCTGCGATGAGCTTGCCGCTCTCTGCACGGACCGCGGTGACTTCCATGGTGACGCCGGCGTCCAGGCGCGCGACCAGTCCGGCCCCGATCTCAAAGCCCAGCAGCCCACCGCCGAACAGCGCGTAGCCGTGACCGTTGTCGGTGATGACCTTCGCCATGGCGTCGACGACGGGCTGCGCCAGGCCCTCGGGACCTTCGGCGCGAAACACCTTCGAGGCGCCGTAGGCCGCGAGCTGGCCGCACAGGTCGTCCGTCAACTCGTCTGAGCTGCCGAGCACCAGCGCGTGCGCTTCGCCGCCGATCTGGCTTGCAAGCCGGGCGGCTTCCGAGACGGCGCCCAGTGAGTTCTTGTTGAAGACACCCTCGTAGTGCAGCGCGTAGACCAGGATGTCCACTTAGATCAGCTTCCTCTCGTCGAGCCACGTGACGATCTTCTCGACCGTCTCGTTGGTGTCCTCGTCCTCGATCATCTGCCCCGCCTGCTTGGCCGGCGGGGCATGGAAGTCGCCACACCGCGCGCGCGCATTGGCGTAGCCGACACGATCCGGAGCGACGCCGACGTCCTCGATGGCCAGCTTCTCGAGCGGCTTCTTCTTCGCACCCATGATTGCCTTGAGCGAGGGGTAGCGCGGCTCGTTGATGGCGTCACCGACCGAGATGACGGCCGGAAGCTCGACCAGGACCGTGTCATAGCCGTATTCGGCCTGGCGCTCGCAGCGCAGCCTACCGTCCTCGACGTCGATCTTGATGACCTGGGTGAGCGACGGGGCCTGGAGGTGCTCGGCTACCACCGCGCCGATCGTGTAGCACTCGCCGTCGTCTGACTGCTGGCCGAGAAGCACGAGGTCCGGCTCCTCAGCGGCGAGCGCCCTGGAGAGCGCGTAGCCCGTCCCGTTGACGTCTGACCCCTCGAGCGCCTCGTCCGAGAGGTGCACGGAGCGGTCAGCGCCGAGCGACACCGCCTTGTGAAGGGCGCGAACGGCGGAGTCCGGGCCCATGGTGACGGCGACCACCTCATCCACCACGAGGTCGCCACCCTCTTTGAGCTGCATCGCCGCTTCGATGGCGTGCGTGTCGAACGGGTTGAGGTTCTTCTCGCCGCTGCGGTCCATGCGCCCCGTCGAGGGATTGATGCGCTTCTCGACGGCGGCATCCGGAACCTCTTTGACCAGGACACAGATCTTCACGGGGCGTGGGCCTCCTCTAAGCGGGACGTACTGCGCAATCCTAGCCGCTCGCGTTCCTGATTGACTTGTCAGTCAGTCCCCGGTGGAGCCCGGACGTCCGCCGGCTGTGAGGACGCTGAGCGTCGACTCCAAGCTGCGCTCGAGCCCCGCTTGTAGCTCCGCGCCCTCCTTCATACCGTCGGCCCGAGCCGCTTCGCAGAGTCGATGGGCACCCTCTGCAAGCTTCAGGGCGCCGACCGCGGCCGAACTGCCTTTGAGCCTGTGGGCCAACCGTTCGACCTCATGCTCGTCTCCCGCTGCGACGGCCGCCGCGAGCTGCTCGACCGCGCTCGTGGCCTGGTCGAGGAAGAGCGCGATGAGCTGGTTGCGCCCCACCTCGTCTCCCGCACACACTTCCGCGAGCAGCGAGGCCTCAAAGAGTGGGATCTGCTCGTCGGGCGACGGGGCGCCGGTCATCCGGGTGCTGCCAGGTGTTCGGTCACCGGCGCTCGCCAGGGTTCGCCCTATGGCGCCGTCGAGGTTGTGGGGGCGTACCGGCTTGCCGATGTAGTCGTCCATACCGGCGGCCAGGCAGCGCTCGCGGTCTCCCTTCATAGTGTTGGCGGTCATGGCGATGATGGGAACGTGGCGCTCAGAGCCCTCCCGGCGGCGGATCTCGGCGGTTGCCTGATAGCCGTCGAGCTCAGGCATCTGGCAATCCATGAAGACCGCCCCGTAGTCCTTTCGCTCGAACATGTCGACGGCCTCGCGTCCATTCACGGCCACTTCCACGCGGAAGCCGCGCTTCTCGAGCAACCCGACCGCCACGCGCTGGTTGACCTGGTTGTCCTCTGCGACGAGCACCAGTGGGCCGTGTGCCATGACGCTGCTGATCGCCGGCACCGGCTCGCGCGCCTGGGGCTCCGACGTCCTCGTGCGCTCGAGAGCCAGGCTGCGTGCCACCTGCTCGAACAGGCGGGCTGCCTTGAATGGCTTCGTCACGAAGCCATCGACTCCGGCGTCGGTCGCCGCCTCTCGCCCGCTTCCCGAGGAGGTCAGCATGAGTATGGGTAGCGAGCCGATGAGGGGCTTCGCCCTGATGGCGCGCGTCAGCTCCTCGCCGTCGAGGACCGGCATCCTGGAGTCGATGAGCGCCAGACGGTACGGCCGGCCCGCTTTCGCCGCCCGGCGAAGAACCGTCGGGACCTGGGTCGGATCGGCCATCGTGTCGCACGCGAGACCCCAGGAGGTCAGTTGACGCTCGAGGATGGTCAGGTTGGTCGCACTGTCGTCCACGACGAGCACTCGGACGCCCTCGAATTCGTTCGACTGAAGGACTTGCGACTCACCCTCGGCCAGCCTCACGGGCAGCGTGAACCAGAACGTCGAACCCGTGCCGGGCGTGCTCTGCACCCCGATCTCGCCGCCCATCAGCTCCACGAGCTGCTTGGAGATCGCGAGCCCAAGACCGGTGCCGCCGAACCGGCGGGTCGTTGAGCCATCCTGCTGGGCGAAGGAGTCAAAGATGCGCTCGAGCGAGTCGGCGTCGATCCCGATTCCGGTATCGGTCACCTCGAAGCGCAGCAGGACCCGCTCGTCGGCTGTCATCGCCCCGGTCACCCGGACTGCCACCTCACCGTGCGGCGTGAACTTGACGGCGTTCGTCACGAGATTGGTCAGGACCTGGCGGACGCGGTTGCCGTCCCCGCGCACGAACGGCGACTCGTCCGTGTCGGCCCACGAGATCAGCTCCACGCCCTTGGCGTTCGCGGCGGCGGCGACGATGGACGAGACCTCCTCGACCAGCGGACGCACTTCGAACGGCTCGCTCTCGATCTCGAGCTTGCCGGCTTCGATCTTCGAGAAATCCAGGATGTCGGTGATCACGGCCATCAGCGCGTCGCCGGACACCCGGACGGCTTCGACGTATTCGCGCTGCTCAGCGCTCAACGGTGTGTCGAGCAGCAGCCCGCTCATCCCGATGACACCGTTGAGCGGGGTCCGGATCTCGTGACTCATATTGGCCACGAACTCTGACTTCAGGCGCGAGGACTCGAGGGCGTCCTCCTTCGCGTTCCCAAGCTCCTTGAGGAAGCGACGCCGTTCTGTGACGTCCTGGATCTGGGCGATGAAGTACAGCGGCTCACCGCCTGCGTCCCGCAGCACGGTCGCGCGACGCTGCGTCCACACGATGCTCTTGTCCGGACGGACGTAGCGGAGCTCGGCCGTCGGGTGGTAGTCGTCGTCGTCGGCCATCCGGCCAAGCCCCTCGCGGCCCGCCTCGACGTCATCGGGATGGGTGATCTCGAACGCCGTCATCTGCTCGAGTTGGTCCTTGGCGTACCCGGTGATCTCGCAGAGGGCTGCGTTGACCTTCATGAAGCGACCGTCGAGCCCGACGAGCGCCATCCCGTTCGGGGCGTTCTCGAACGCTCCCTGCAGACGCTGCTCGGCTTCGCCGAGCTTCTCGACCGCGCGTCGGCGTTCGGTCGTGTCGAGCGATACTCCACAGGTCGCGTACAGGTCACCTTCGCCGTTGAAGAGCGGGAACTTCACCGAGTCGTAGGTGAGAACTCCCCGAGTCGGGTGCTCGGACTGCTCTTGAACCAGGTACGGCCCGTCCTGCGCGCGCAGGTCGTTCTCACGCCAGCTCGGTTCAAGCCCCGGGTCCAGCCAGTCGTCACCGCGGCCGATGAGTACCTCGCGGCCCGACTTGTCCTCAGCCCTCCCGCGGTCCTCCAGCGCGAAGGCCTTGACGAAGGGCTCGTTGTAGAGCAGGTAGCGTCCGTCCAGGGCTTTGATGTAGATGAGCGCCGGGTTGTTGTCGATCACGCCGCTCAGCATCTGCTCGCGGTCCCGAAGGGCTCGTTCCGCGCGTTCACGCCCGACCTCGACGGCGCGCTTCTCGGTCACGTCCACGGTCAAGCCGGTCATTCGCACCGCTTCGCCGCGTGCGTCGCGTTCCAGCTCGGCCTGGCTCTGGAGCTCGCGTACGGCTCCTCCGGGCAGCGTGACGAGGTGTGAGAAGCCGATCTTCGCGCCCCGTCGCCGCCCGCGCCGAGCGCCGCGGTGAGCTCGGTCCGAACCCGGTCGTGATCGGCTGAAGGCAGGTCGGAACCGCCGTCGAGCGGGCCATTCGAGCCGGCTCCGGAGTCTCGGCCGTGGAGGCGGTACA
>JACCYI010000020.1 GCA_013696535.1 Solirubrobacterales bacterium | reverse complement strand
CCGTAGAACCGATGTTCGGTCGGCGCGTCCATCAGGTCGCCATCCTCGCTTGGGTGATCTCTCGCTGGGTCAACTGCCGCGAGCCAGGGGCCGGAGTACTCCGCGGGAGATGAGCTGGCGCGTCGCGATGATGGCAGCGATCGTCGCGAGCGCCGTGAGCGTCATAGCGTCTCCAAGGCGCAGAAGCCCGGCGGCGAGGAAGAATTCGAGCGCGAGCGCGATCGCTCGCGCGAAGGACGCCGCCGCCGATCTGGGTGAGAGGGCCGCGCGCACGACACCCGTGAGCACCACCAGCGTCCCTGCGGCGGTCGCGAGCGCGGCGAGGTCCCCGATCTCGATCATGCTCAGCGCCCCCCGGGCATGGGCTCCGGGCGCCCGGAGTCACGCATCGTGTCGAGGTCGCGCTGGAGGAAGAAGTTGAGCAGGGTGCGGATCGCGGCGATGGCGCCGAGCCGGCCGATCTCGTCGAAGCTCGGCGACACCGCAGTTCCGAGGATGTCCGCCCCGAGCTGGAACTCGAGACCGAGCGCCAGGAAACGGGCGAGCCGGAGGCGCAACTCCTCATAACTGCTTGCCTGCAGCCGCAGCTCGGACAGCACCCAGAAGCCGAAAGTCACAAGGACCCCGGAGAGGATCACGAAGGCGCCGATCGCCTCCACCACGGGGATGACGGCATCGACAGCCGTCCGGATCGCCTCCTCCATCGCGCGCCACGCTAGCCGTGTGCGTCTTACAAGTCGATGACGGCTGAGCCGGAGGGCTTGCGGGTGAAGGCCGGCGGTGGTGATGTCGATGGCATGTCCTCCACCGACGCGCCCCCCCGGCACATCCTCGTCCTCGCCAACCGCACGTGCCCATGCCCTGGGCTGCACGACTTCGTCCACGCCCAGCTCACCGAGCGCCCCGCCGAGGTAACGGTGGTCGCGCCCGCGCTCAACGACTCACGGCTCGCGCACTGGGTCTCAGACACCGACCGGGCCCGGCTCGCGGCCGCGGAGCGCCTCGAGCAGGCCGTCGAGGGGTTGACGATTGAAGGCGTGACGGTCAGCGGCCACATCGGCGACGCCAAGCCGCTCACGGCCATCGAGGACGCGCTCTTGCAGTTCCCCGCCGACCTCCTCGTTCTCTCCACCTTTCCGCCGGGTGAGTCGCATTGGCTTGAGGACGGGTTACTCGAAGGCGCCGAAGCGCTCCCGGTTCCCATACGCCACTACGTGTCCGAATACGGTCTCGACCGCAAGTCAGCCGCCTGACGCGCCTAGCAGGCGCCGGTCGGCCTCGTCGATCGGAACGTCGTTGATGGAGGCGAAGCGCTGAGCCATCAGGCCGGACGCGTCGAACTGCCACATCTCGTTGCCGTATGAGCGCCACCATTGCCCGTCGGCGTCGCAGCTCTCGTACTCGAAGCGCACCGCGATGCGGTCCTCGGTGAACGCCCAAAGCGTCTTGCGCAGCTTGTAGTCGAGCTCTCGGTCCCACTTGCGGCGAAGGAACGCGCGGACCTCATCGCGTCCGTGCAGGAACTCGTCGCGGTTGCGCCATTCGGAATCCTCGGTGTAGGCCAGAGCGACCCGGTCGGCGTCGCGGGAGTTCCAGGCGTCCTCGGCGGCCTGGACCTTGAGCTGCGCGGTCTCGGCGTCGAACGGAGGGCGGATGTCGGTCGGGAGCACGGGCTCATCCTAGGGGCGGGATCGAGACGCTCTCCACAAACTTGACTCCCACCCAAGGTGAGCGGCGTACATCAGCGATCCCCGGTCGACACCACCGCACGAGCTGGTGACCGACTGGCGGTGGGTTTCGCAGGCTGAGTCGCCCGCCCGCGATGAGAAGCGACCCGTTCGGCAACTCAGTAGTCGCGATACCCTCGGCGCTCATAATCGAGGATCCGCGGCCGGTTCAAGGTGTTGGGCGCGACGGACCGGCGCCCCCGGTCGGGCGGGAAGCTCGCCGCCGCCGCCAGCGTCCGGGCGTCCAGGAACCTCAGTCGAGCCCCCGTCGGCCGGTCGACTGCCAGGGGCGGCGGGCCCTCGCCCTGGCGGCGTGCGAGCACGAAGCCCCAGTCGCCGAAGGAGGGCACGTCCACGTGGTAGGGACGCGTCGCCAGTCCGGCTGCCGCGACACTGCGCTCGATCGACCAGAAGGCGTCCGGGGCGAAGTACGGTGAGCCGCCCTGGACCGCGAGCCGGCCACCCGGAAGGAGCAGGCGGCGGCGCACCCCGTCGTAGAACTCGACGGAGTACAGCTTGGCCGTGCCCGCGTCGTCGGGGTCGGGGAAGTCCGCGATCACCGCGTCGAAGCGCTCGGTGGAGGAGCGAAGCCAGTTGAAGGCGTCTTGAGCGACCGTCGTGACGCGCGGATCGGAGAACGCGGCCTGGTTGAGCCCCGCGAGCCGCGTGTCCGTGCGGGCCAGCGCGAGCATCCGCGGATCGAGATCGACCAGCACCACTCGCTTGACGTCGGGGTGGCGGAGGACCTCACGCAGCGCCAGCCCGTCACCGCCGCCCAGGACGAGCACGCGAGCGCGGGGCCCGGCCAGGGCCGGATGCACCAGCGCCTCGTGGTAGCGGTACTCGTCGCGCGAGGAGAACTGCAGGTCGCCGTTGAGGAACAATCGGAGATCGCCGCTCCCGCTCTCGGTGAGCGTGATGTCCTGGTAGCGGGAGCGCTCGGTATGGACGATGGGATCGTCGAAGAGCTGCTGGCGCGCCGTGACCTCGAAGCGGCCCGCGAAGATCGCGGCGCCCGCCAGGACGGCAAGGACAGCGAGCAGCGGCGCGGCGAGCATGGACGGGCCACGGACGGTGCGCAGCACGACGAAGCCCGCCGCAGCGTTGAGCGCGCCGACCGCGAGCGCCGACTGGATCTGCCCGAGGGCCGGCAGGAGCAGGAAGGGGAACGCGATGCCCGCCACGACCGCGCCGAGGTAGTCCGCTGCGAGCAGGTCGGCCACCGAGCGTCCCGGGGATTCGTCACGGGTGCGCTGCAGGAGCGCCATCAGGAGCGGAATCTCGCAGCCGACCAGGAAGCCGATCGCGCTCGCCACGGCGATCATCGTCGGCTGGTAGAGGTCCGCGTAGGCGAAGGCCGCGTAAAGGAGCATCGCCGACAACCCGCCCACCAGGGCGACCGCGGACTCCACCAGCACGAAGCCGGTGACGGGCCGGCGCTGAAGCGGCTTGGCTGCCAAGGAGCCGAGCCCCATGGCCGAGACGAAGGCGGCCAGGACGATCGAGACCTGGAAGATCGAGTTGCCGAACAGATAGGTCCCGAGCGCGATGATCACCAGCTCGTAGACGAATCCGCATACGGCCACGAGCAGGACGGTGCCGAGAAGTAGCACCCGCGTGCGGCGGGCGCGCGGGCTGACCGCGGTGGCGCTCAGGAGATCGCCGCCGCCACGATTCCGCCGACCGATAGCAGCGCCGCCGACGTCACGAAGACCATCGGCTCATGCCCATCCTCCGCCATCACGGACTCTCCGAGCTTGCCGGGAGTGATTGCGTCGATGACCATGAAGGCGGCGCCGAGCAGCAGGATGCCCACGAGGCCGTACCCGCCCGCCTCGCCCAGGCCTTCTGCCAGGCTCCCGTCCGAGGCCAGGATCGCCGAAGTGACGATGATCCCGATCGAGATCAGGCCGCTCGAGACGATGATGCCGGCGTTGCGGTTGCGATCCTCGGCCAGCTGACGCCCCAGCTTTCCCGGAGTGAGCAGGTCGATCATGAAGTAGCCGAGCGCCAGCAGGACGATTCCCACCAACCCGTAGAGCAGGCCGGCGGCGATCTCGTCAAGGAGCTTCTCCCAGTAGGTCATGGCGCTCGATCGTCTCGCTCTCGTCAGTGGGTCGGTATCCGCTGCGAACGTTTGTAGAGCAGATAAGCCGGGCCGGCCAGGAGCAGCAGCACGCAGAGGATGAGCACGGGCGCGCGATCGCGCAGCAGGTCCGAGCCGGGCGTGTTGGTCGGCTTGTCCTGGGCCGGCACGTCCTTCGCGGCTTCATAAGCGACGAACGGTGCATTGCCCTTCTCGGCCACCAGGAGGGGAAGGGCGCCCGTCATGTCGATCACCGCCTGATCGTCCTTGTCGCCCACGAGATCGGCCGCCGAGAAGCCCAGGCGCTCGAGATCTCGTGTGGTCGGAGGCTTCGGCAGGTTCGAATCGACGGTGACGCCGGCGGAGTCCTCTCCTTCGCAGCTGTCGCAGACGTAGGAGACCTCCGCTCGGAGGATCGCGTAGCCCTTCGGGCATCGCTCGATGGCGAGGGGTACACCGGGTCCGTCGAGTGACGAGCCTCGGTCGCCGGGCACCCCGTTCACCGCGATGTCCCAGCCGTAACAGACGCCTTGCGCCTCCTGGGCGTCGGCCAGCGTCTGGGCGAGGTCGACCTCATCTCCGCGCTCGACCAGCACGCCGGCCATTGCGACGTGCGGGCTCGCTACGGCGAGCAGGACCGTCATGGCGATCAGCGCGACGAGCGCGAGCCTCACTTGCCGGACCCGGGGCCACCGCCGCGGAACGCCTGCCCGCGACCCGAGAACGTTCCCCAGAAGCCTCCGACGAACAGGTAGTTGCGCCGGTAGCCCCCTTCCTCGTCATCCACGATCACCCGGGAGCCGTTCGTCTGCGGCACGACGGAGACCACGTCGTTCTTGTAGCGCAGGAAGACGCCTGACTCAGTGACCCGGCGGTCGGCGGGCTTCCGGGCGTCGGCGATGTCCGCCGCCGTCTGGGACGGCGCTTTGTCGGAGGCGTAGAGGAGGGAGTCCTTGCCGGCGCCCTCGACGCGCTCCGTCCCGACGAACTTGTACTTGTCCTTGATGTAGTCGCGCACGGAGTTGCCACCCGTCAGGACGAGCACGAGGCCAAGGACCCCGACCCCGCTCAGCAGCGCCGCGATTATCACGTGGCGCCTCACCGAGCCAGCCGGCTCTCCGTGATCACGAGCTCGTCGGACTGCGGATAGGCGTGCCAGGTGGTCCAGGCGACGCCCGTCTCCTGCTCGCGCAGGCGCAGGGCCGTGAAGGCTCCCGCCGGACCGCCGAAGAGTCCGACGAGCCCGTGGGGATCGGTGGATGCCGCTTCGGCTACCGCCGCCCCACGTCCATGGTCGAGGACCTCCACCTGCGCTTGAAAGGAGTAGGTGCCGAACGATCCTCGCTCCGTGCGGCGCTCGGGAAGGTCGCCGGCCACTCCGGGGCGACAGGCGACGGTCTCGCTCCAGGAGATTCCCGGCGCTCGCACCAGCGTCTGGTGCGAGCAGCCGAGCAGCCGCAGCTCGACACCCCAGCCTCCGACGGACACCAAGAGTGTCTGAAGCGCCGGCAGAGGCTCCAACCCGATGGCCAGCGACAAGTCACTTGCGCGGACGTCGACGTACGGCGCGTCGAGGCGGATCAGCACGCCGGGGGTCCGGAGGACCGGCCGGGCGGCCTCATCAAGCCCCGGAGGCCTCAGCCCGTAGGTGCTCCACCCTGGCCTCCTGCTCGCGCAGGCTCGTTCGCAGCCCGTCGACCTCTTCGCCGAGGCGACCAGCCTGCGTCCGGTAGCGTTCCGCGATCTCGTCCAGTGACGCGTCGGCCCCCGGAAGGGAGCCGCGGTCGGCGAGCCGGCGCGCCTCGCGCTCGGCACGAGACCGTGCCCGCACCAGGTCGGCGAGTTGCTCGCGCAGCGTGCGCTCTGTGGCCTCGGCCTCGCTCAGCGGGGCGGAGCTCATGTGCCGCGGCTCGGGTAGATGTCGAGGATGTGCTCGGAGATGACCTGACCGGTTCCCATCTCCCAGCCCGCCTCGTCGCCGTAGCGCTCGAAGGACAGCCGCCGCTCGCCCGCCTCGTAGTCGGCGAACTCGACGCGACCGCCACCCGCCGTGGCCGTCGAGCCCTCGGCGGTGAAGTTCGCGTGGCCTCGCTCGTCGAGCTCATAGGTGACGCCCTCGTGCTCGAGCGACGTCGGGCCCGGCGCGAGCGTCCCGCCGCGGGCGCGGTTCCAGACCACCACTTCCAGACCCTCGTCGTCCTCGACGGAGAGCCAGTGCGAGCGCTCGCCATCGACGATCCGGTGCTCGGCCCAGCGGAATCCGTCCTGCTCGAGGCGAAGGGTCCCTTCGACGATGAAGTCCCCTCCGTCGTAGTTCACGACGTCCCCCGTCTTGAGCGCGCGGATGTCGCCGGCCACGGGCTCCGCGCGCGACGCCCCGAGTGATGGCGACCCTGAGCCGCTGTCGCCTGCGGCGACGCGGTCACGGCCGCGCATGAAGACGACCACTCCGGCCACGATCAGCGCCACAAAGATGAGTACGAGCAGGACTTCCACGGCTCGGTCGAGAGTAGTACACGATCGGCGCGGAGAATTTCCGGCTTCGTAAGCCGATCAAGACGACGCAGCGGATAGCGTCGCAGTGGTACATACGGTCGTCGACGAACGGAGCAGCAGATGGTCACGCTGAGCGCCGAGCAGGAGCGGTTGTGTGATGAGTCCCCATCGGAGTTCTCCGATCTGCGCGCGCTGTTCATCAACTGCACGCTCAAGCGCTCTCCCGCGCTGTCGCATACGCAAGGCCTGGCGGACCTCTCGGTCGCGATCATGGAGCGCAACCGCGTGGCGGTCGAGACCGTGCGGGCGGTCGACCACGAGATCGCGACGGGCGTGTATCCGGACATGACCGAATACGGATGGGAGCGCGACGATTGGCCGGCGATCGCCGAGAAGGTCCTGGCCGCCGACATCCTGGTGCTGACGACGCCGATCTGGCTCGGTGAGAAATCCTCGATCTGCACCAAGGTCATCGAGCGGCTCTACGGCAACAGCAGTCTGCTCAACGAGGTCGGGCAGTACGCCTACTACGGACGTGTCGGCGGGTGTCTCGTCACCGGGAACGAGGACGGCGCCAAGCACTGTGCGATGAATCTCCTGTACTCGCTCCAGCACCTGGGCTACGTGATCCCACCGCAAGCCGACTCAGCCTGGCTCGGCGAGGCCGGGCCCGGCCCGAGCTATCTCGACCCTGGGTCGGGCGGCCCCGAGAATGACTTCACGAACCGCAACACGACGTTTCTCACCTGGAACCTGCTGCACGTCGCGCGCATGCTCAAGGACGCCGGTGGCATGCCTGCGCACGGCAACCAGCGCTCGGAGTGGGACGCCGGCTGCCGCTTCGACTTCGAGAACCCCGACTACCGCTGAGGAGGAGCCGATCGCGCGTCGGCGTGCGCCCGTACCGATAGGCATGGGCCTCGAGATCGCCAACCTCATCCTTGCCGCCTACATGACGGGCGTCATCTGGGTCGTCCAGCTCGTGCACTACCCGTTGTTCGCGGCCGTCGGTGAGCGCCAGTGGCGGGCGTATGAGGCCGGGCACCGGAGACGGATCACCGTGGTGGTCGGCCCGCCGATGCTGGCTCAGCCCGTCGTGGCCGTGGCGCTGCTCCTGGAGAGGCCAGGACCGCTCACGGCTGTGAACCTCGCCTTGGCGGCGGGCCTGCTGCTCGTCACGGTCGCCGTCTTCGGTCGCCTCCACGAGGCTCTACGGCTGAGGTTCGACCCGAAGGTGCATCGTCGGCTGCTGCAGCTGAATGCCCTGCGGGCGGGAGCCTGGACGGCACAAGCGGGCGTGTCGGCGGCGCTCTTCGCGACCACCTGATCTGGCCAGGCGACTGAGCTGGGCGCCGAAAGGCTCCCCCCGGGTCCTAGGATCAGCACCCTGACAAGACGGACACCCGCTTCCCCCACAGAGGACACTGCCGCACGTAGCCTCGCCCACTGGAGCGAAGAGGGCCGGGAGGGGATGGAGGCGTTCTACGCCTTCGCTCAGCTCGATTACGAGCTGCTGGCCGGAGTCGCAGACTGGGGCTCGGCGCTAGCACGCGCCCGCGCGCCCCGGGCCGACGCAGAGCCGCTCAGGCTGCTCGATGTTGCCTGTGGATCGGGACGCTTTCCCTCGACGCTGCTCGAGCGTGCCGACCTCTCACCACTCGACGGACCCGGCGTCGCATACGACCTGCTCGATCCGTCGCCGTTCTCGCTCGCCGAGGCGGCCGGCCATCTGCGTGCGCCGTTTCAGCCGGCCGCACGCCTGGAGACGACGCTCGAGGACCTCGACCCCGCGGCCGGGCCGTGGGATGTCATGTGGGCGACCCACGCGCTCTACGCCCTGAGTCCCGATGCTCTGGCCGCAGCCGCAGAGCGATTCGTCTCCGGGCTCGCGCCCCACGGCCTGGGCTTCCTTGCGCAGGGCGCACAAGACGGTCATTACCTGACCGTCTACCGAGCCTTCCTCGAGGGGATGCGCGGCGCCGCCGGGACGCCCTACCTCAGCGGAGAGACGGTCGCGAGCGCGCTACGCGCCATGGCCGAGCCGCTCGGCTGGACGGCCTCGGAGCAGATGCTCGAGTACGAGCACGTCGTCCGCTACGACGAGCCCGGCCTGCTCGAGGGCTATCTGCGCCGATGCCTCTTCGACGACGGGCCGACGCTCGAGGAAATGCTCGGAGCCCCGGTTCTCGGGCCCTACCTCGCCGAGTGCCGCGATGACGACGCCGGCGCCTACCGCTTTCCCCAGGCCGTGGTCTGCCTGGGTCTGACCCCCGAAGGAGAGGCCTTTCCGTGGACAGCCGGATCCTGAGCGCAGCGCACGCGCACGAGTCTGGCGTCGCCAAGCCCTGGGAGCACTCGAACGAGGACTGGTGGGACTGGTACCTCTCGCTCGCCGACGCATCCGAGGGAGAACCGGCGGCACTCGTCGAGCTGGCCCCACCCGAGCCCGCTGCGGCGCCGTCGAGCAGCGAGTTGCGCGCAGAGCTGGCCGAGCCTTATGCGCTGACCGATGCCGCCCGGGAGCGTTTCGCCGCAGAGGGGTTCGTGAAGCTCAGGGGCGTGGTCTCCCCGGGGGCGTTGACGGCGGCGCGGGCCGAGGTCGCGCGCCTGGCGGCTGCAGGTGATGGCCCAGGGCACTCAGGGTTCTTTGAGCATGGACCTGATGTGGCAGGCGGGGTCAGACGTTCTGGAGGCGTTCGCGCTCTCCTCGCGGCTCGGGCGCCTGGCGGCCCAGCTGCTCGAGGTCGCCGACGTGCGGCTCTATCACGACAACGTCCTGGCCAAGGAGCCCGGCTGCGGGCGCACACCGTGGCACTTCGACGCGCACCACTTCCCGATCGCCTCGCGCGACGTCGTCACGAGCTGGCTGCCGTTGCAGGCGATCCCGGCAGAGATGGGACCGCTCGCCTTTGCCGCCGACGCCGAGGCGTGGCGGGTTGCCGAGGACACAGACTTCTCGGCCACCGACTCGTCGTACGATCGCGGCGTGTCGGAGGGCTTCCGTTCCGCCGAGGTGCGGATCGACGACGCGCCGTACGCGCTGGGGGAGATGAGCTTTCACCATTCCTGGTGCTTTCACTGTGCGCGGGCCAACGCCACGACGCAGCCGCGGACGGTGCTCGCTTCGACGTACTTCGCCGACGGCGCGCGGGTCGTGAACCAGCCGACGATGGTCTCGGGTGACTGGCAGCGGTTCATGCCGGGCGCCGGCCCTGGAACCGTCATCGATACGCCGCTCAATCCGGTCGTGTCGCGATGATCGCAGCATCGGCGGCGCGTGACGGCCTGGAGTACTGGGCGCGGCGCGCCGAAGAGCTCGGCGCGCGGGCCGTCGTCAACGTCGACCATCCGGCGGGGCGCGACCTCGCTGCCGTGACGGCCGGGCACCGCGACATGCTGTTCCCCTCGCTCGCCGGGCTGCTCGACGGAAGCGAGCGCGTGGTGTGCGACCTCGGCTGTGGGGCCGGCCGCTTCACCGCGGATCTCGCAGCGCTCATCGGCGGGCGGGCGATCGGAGTCGAGCCCGTCGCCGCGCTGCGGTCGCTTGCCCCCGAGGCTCGCGGAGTCTCTTACCGTGCGCTGCGACCGAACGGGCGCCTGCCGCTGCGTGACGGTGAGGCCGACGTGGTCGTCACGGTCACCGTGCTCGGCGGGCTGGTCGCGGCAGGGGAGTTGGCTCAGACCGCCGCCGAGGTGCGGCGGGTGCTCCGCCCGGGTGGGCTCGTATGCCTGGCCGAGTCGGTGTCCGATGCGCCGCGGACCGGGCACTGGGCGCCGAGGACGGTCGAGGCCTATCGTTCGGCGTTCGCGTGGGCCGGCCTCGAGGAGGTTGCGCGATTCGACGACGCGGGCGACCCGATCTCCGTGCTGGCGGGACGAGTGGGAATCTGATCCCGGGGACCGATACGGTCCCCGGCGTGTCCCGTCCACTGTCACTGATCGGGGCGCCCACGAGCGCCGGGGCTTCGCTCCGGGCCAGGAGGATGGGCCGGCCGCGCTGCGAGCCGCAGGCCTGGCCGATGCGCTCCGTGCTGTCGGGCGCGAGCTTCGTGATCGCGGTGATACCCAGAAGTTCCGCTGGAGCGTGGACCACGAAGAGCCACGGACGATGAACGCCGACGCGGTGGTGGAGGGCGTTGTGGCCGTCGCCGCGCGGGTCGAGGCCGCGGTTCGTGAAGGCGAGCTCGCGCTCGTGCTCGGCGGCGACTGCACGGTCGGGATCGGAACGGTGGCGGGCGCCGTGGCGGCCGGTCGTGACCCTCGATTGATCTATCTGGACCTCCACGCAGACCTCAACACGCCGTCCTCGGTACCCGACGGCGCACTTGACTGGACCGGAGTGGCCCACATGCTCGACGTCCCCGGTGCCGATCCGCGCCTCGCTGACGCGGGCCCTCGACGCCCGTTGCTACCGGGGGCCGATCTCCTCATCCTCGGCCGCGGACCCGGTCAGAGCACCCCGGCCGAGCATGATCTCATCGTCTCGCGAGCGCTGACGACGATCGACGTCGACGAGCTCCGGGACGACCCCTGCGGCGCGGCCCGGCGCGCCCGCGAGTGGGCGACGGCAGACGATCGACCGTTCCTCGTTCCACTTCGATCTCGACCTCGTCGACTTCTCAGACGTGCCGCTCTCCGAGCACACCGGGCGCGGAACCGGCGTGCCGTTCGCCGCGGCAATGGCTGCGCTCGAGATCCTCGCCGCCGCCGACGCGCTCCTCGCGGTAACCGTCACCGAGCTCAACCCGCACCACGGTGCGGGGGACGGCTCTGACGTCGTCCGGCTCTCGCGTGCACTCGCGAAGGCGATGGCCTGACGCGACTAACGCTCGCTGTCGAGGCCGGCCATCACAGACTCCGGGTAGCGCGTTCCGGCCGCCGCGCCGGCGGGCATGGCATCCTCGATCCGCTCGAGGTCGGCCGCGCTCAGCCGCACCGAGACGCTGCCGAGCGCTTCGTCCAGGGGGTCACGCCGTCGGGCGCCGACCAGCGTCACGATGTCCTCACCGCGCGTGAGGACCCACGCGATGGCGACTTGGGCCACGCTCGCATCGTGCGCGTCGCCGATCTCGCGCAACCGCTCGACCAGCGCGAGGTTGCCGCCCTGGAAGCGAGGCGAGAACAAGCGGAAGTCAGACGAGGACATCTCACGCTCAGCGCTCCAGCGTCCGCTGAGCAGGCCGCGCGACAGCACTCCATACCCCGACCTGCTCGTCGCTCGCCTGGCAGCCGCGGGTGCCCGCGTCAAGCCGGTGGAATCCCGGATCACCGGCGGAGGCCAGCCGCCAGACATCGCCGAGGAGCTCGCCGTGGCCCTCCATCCTGACGGATGGCCCCACGGTGAGCGCGTCGTCCGGGTCCCCATCGAGCCAGGACTCGCCCTGCCGTTGCTCGTCCTGTGGCCGGCGGGCGCTCCGACGGCGGCGGACCGCCGCATCCAGGCTGGGATGGCCTCCGGAGCTTGACGAGGGCGCCACCGCCCCCCGCTTCGCCGCAGGTAGTCCGGCCCCTACGAGTCAGCTTCCTCGACGCAGGCAGGTGAGCGCGAGCCAACGCCCCGGCTGTCCCGTTGCCGCCAGTGGGAACGCCAGTGGCCCGTTCCAGGCCCACAGGGGCGCGCCTCCGCCCTCGCGAAGCCCGCCGGCGACCCACGCCGGCGGCCACGCGGCGATGATGGCGCCCTCCACGAGCCGGACGAGCTCCGTCATCACCTCTGCTTCGCCGGCGGTCCTCCAGGGCGCCCGTGAGCGAAATCGCTGCACGGCGTGAAATGAGAACGCCACCTCGACGGCGTCGGGATGCTCGGTGTGGGCGACCGGGGGCAGCATCACTTCATGGCGGCCGAGGCTCAACGAGGCCGTCGTCCACAACCCTCAACCCTCAGTGAAGTCTTGGGCGGACACCACGCCGGTCTCCAGGGCGCGGATGGCGAGGAGCGCGCGCTTCTGGTTCTGAGGAAGGTCATCGAGTCCGAACGCGGTGAACAGGACGCGAAGCTGCGACTTGACGGCATCGACCGAAACCGACAGGCGGTCGGCGATCTGCCGATTCGTCGACGGCGCGGCCATGTGGGTGTCCTTGTACGGACGGCAGAGCTCGACCAGCACCCGCCGCTGGCCTGCGCTGAAGGTGCGCAGCGGTAGCGGGCCCGTCACGGTCGGATCTGAGTCGATCACGTCCGGAAGCCGGAAGATCAAGGTGGTCCCGCCGAGGCGGATGACGTCGCCGTCGTGCAGCCGCTGCCGCCCTCTGACCCGCTCCTCGTTGACCCATGTTCCGTTACGCGCGAGCCCGGGATCGCCGATCGTCCATTCGCCGCCGATCCGCTCGAGCTCAGTGTGCAGTCGCGAAACTCCTGTGTCCCACTCGAGCGCGATGTCGTTGGCCGGGTTGCGCCCGATGGACAGACGGGAGTGCTCGGCACCGAGGGGGTGGAGGACCTGCGTGCCGTCCTGGTCGCGGAACAGCAGGAAGGGGAGAGTCCCACGCTCCGCCTGATGACGCTCATGGAGTTCGCGGGGCGTCGCGGCGTGCGGGTTGAGCGATGAATCCGGGGTCGACATGAGCTCCGGGCCACACCTTAGGTGGAGTGGCGCCGCACCTCGGGGGTGAAGGGCTCCCACCGTGGGGGACTGGTCCCGGTCCGCGGGCGAGACACATTGGACGGATGACGCCGATGGCAACGCCGCCGCACGCACCACTGGGCCTTGCGCGTGCCGACGACGAGCGTCTGGTGGCGATGGTCCGTCTGGGTCATCCGGACGCGTTCTCAGAGCTCCACCGGCGCCATCGCCCGTCGCTCGAGCGCTTGGCCCGGCAGCTGCTCAGACACACCTCGCATGACCCCGAAGACGTGCTCCAGGACGCCTTTCTGTCCGCGTACGTGGCGCTGCGCGCCGTCGATCGCCCGATCGCACTGAAGGCATGGCTCGCGATGATCGTTCGCAACCGCGCGATCGACCACCTGCGCCAGCCGCACGCCTCCCGGATCGACCCCGACTCCGAGCGCGTGTTGACCCTCGTTCCCGCGCCCATGGGTGATCCGGCGGACGTCGCCACCGCGCGC
>JACCYI010000045.1 GCA_013696535.1 Solirubrobacterales bacterium | reverse complement strand
CGCTGCGGGTCGCCGCGGAGGAGTTCGAGCGCGCCGAGCGACGGCTTTGGGAGCGCTTGGGCGACCAACTGTCGGAGCTGTCGGCGCTGGGCCCGGTCGCCGTCTGGGGTGCCGGCGCCAAGGGCGTGACGTTCGCCAACCAGCTCGACCCGTCGGCCCAGGCGCTCGCATGCGTCGTCGATCTCAACCCGGCCAAGCAAGGCGGCTTTCTTCCGGGAACCGGTCATCGGATCCTGTCGCCACGAGAACTCGACGGTGAGGGCATCGCCACCGCGATCCTCCTCAACCCGAATTACGAGCAGGAGATCCGAGACATGCTCGCCGGTTCCCAATCGAGCGTCAACCTGGTTCTGACGGACCAGGTTGGCGCGATCAGCTGATCGAAGCCACAGGAAGCCATGAACTACACGGTCGACACAGAGGCAGGGGTCATCGCCGTTCAGCGGGACGGCGATGTGGAGAACATCCCGCTGTACTCGACGGAGGGCTTCGAGCTGCTCTCGGACCTCTGGCTGAAGGTCGGTTGGAACCAGAAGCACAGCTACACCTTTACCTGGTTGGGGATCCCGGTCGTGCAGCTGCCAGAGGACCTGATTCGGATCCAGGAGCTGATCCATCGTCTGCGGCCGGATGTCATCGTCGAGTGCGGCGTCGCACACGGGGGCGGCCTCGTGTTCTATGCCTCGTTGTTCAAGGCCATGGGCCGGGGCCGCGTGGTGGGCGTCGACATCGAGATCAGGTCGCACAATCGCACCGCGATCGAGGAACATCCGCTCTTCGAGCTCATCACGCTCATCGAGGGCAGCTCGATCGACGAGGATGTGGTGGCACGCGTGGACGAGGAGGTCGGGTCGGCGGAGAACGTCCTCGTGCTGCTCGATTCGAATCACCTGCGTGACCACGTCCTCGCCGAACTCGAGGCCTACCACCACCTCGTCCCGGTCGGCTCCTACATCGTCGCCATGGACGGCATCATGAAGTACCTGGCCGACACGCCGGAGGGCGACCCTACCTGGACGGACGACAACCCGATTTCGGCCGCCGAGGAGTTCGCCTCGCACCACCCCGAGTTCGTCATCGAGCAACCGTCGTGGGGCTTCAACGAGAGCGAGCTGCGGGCGAATATCACGCACTCGCCGAGCGGGTACCTGCGCCGGATCGCGTGACGATGTCGGCGCCTACCCGGGCGCCGCGAGCCGCGAGAGGATCGCCTGGCCCGTGAGCAGGTGCCAGAGTCGGAACTCCGGGAACTCGGCGACGAACTCGTCGGCCGCCTGCTTGACGCCGGGGCAGGTCGTGTATCCGTAATCGTCGATGACCATGACCGCGGTGTCCGTGAGCCGCGGCGCGAAGAAGCGCAGACAGAACGCGGTGGTGGGATAGACGTCGACATCGAGATGCACGAGGCCGAACGCGTGCTCCGTGAGTTGCCGGCTGGTATCGACGATTTCGCCCACGACGAGCTCGAGCGCCGGGTAGCCCGAGAGATAGTCCGCGGTTCCCTCGGCAGATACATTCTTGAATTTGCCCGCGTCGTGGTGCGAGGTGTCGATCGTCGGATCGGTCTGCGCATGGCCCGCGAACGTGTCGCAGACATAGAACTTCGGGCTCGCGCCGTGTGCCTTCAATGCCTCGGCGATGAACCGCGCCGAGCCTCCGAGATAGCTGCCGATCTCGATGACCGGGGCGTCCGCCGGGGCCGCGCGAACCGCCTGCCACAACGTGTACAGGCGGTCGTAGTTCATACCGGTGCGACCGGCCGCCACGACGTCGTGAGCAATCTCGGAGAACCCGTCTATCACCCGGAGGTCGAGCTTCTTGCCGACGCCGCTGAGGTGGTAGCTCCTGCGAAGGTCGTCGAGCTCGCCCTTCACGCGCGCAAGCTTGACCGCGGATGCCTCCCGTTCGCGCTCGAGCTTGGCGAGCGCCCGCTCTGAGGTGCGCTGATGCTTCGCGGCCTCCTTCTGTGCGGCCCTGAGCTTCGCGACGGGGCCTTGAATCCGTCGCTCCTTCCGTTCACGGTGCTCCGGCGCGACGTTGAGGTCGTCCTCGGCCGCGGCCTGCTCATGAGCGGTCTCAGTCTCGGACCCGGCGTTCCCCACGTTCGTTGTGTGCGCGGG
>JACCYI010000331.1 GCA_013696535.1 Solirubrobacterales bacterium | reverse complement strand
TGCGCCCCGGCCGTTTGTCGTTCGTCACTGGTCGGGGCGACCTGCGGCCCGCGCCATGTCCGGACGGTCGCGAACGACGTAGACCGATGCGCAGCCGAAGCGCAGCGTGCGCTCGAGGATCGGTCCGAGCTCGGGCTCGAGGTCCGCGAGTCCCGGGCGGCAGTCGACGAACACCCAGCGCGCGTGCGTCCGGCGCACGAGCTCGCGAGCTGACGTCCCGCGGATCGAACCGTCCACGAGGCCGTCCGCGAGCTTCTGACGCCCCTTCCAGTCCGGCGTCCAGCTCAGCGCGCCGATCCAGGTCTCACGGCCGGTCCGGTACGGGAGCATGTACCCGGCGTAGACCGGGCCGAGCACGCCACCCGGGCGAGGATCTGCCTCGATGGCGTCGAGCGCGCGGATCTCGTCCGGGAAGATCCAGAAGGGGTCGCCGGCGCTCCGGACGGAGTTCAGCGAGACCTCGAGCTTGTGGGCGAGCCCGGGCAGGCTCATGAACGCGAGGATCGCGGCGACGGCCAGCGGAGAGGGCCGTCGCCAGACCGTCGCGGCGCCCTGGACGGCGAGGACGGACAGCGGTAGCGCGAGGCCTTGGAACGCGTGGTAGGGAAAGGTGCCGAGCGGGAGGAGATAGACCAGGATCACCGCGAGCGGCCAGACCCGCAGGGCCTGCTGCTGCCAGGAACCGTCCGTCGGCTCCCGGTACGCGAGCGCAGCCGGCCCCGCCAGCGGCGCGACGGTGAGGGCGATGGCCCACCATGGCCAGCTCCACTCGGACATCGCACCGGCCGCGTTGGAGCGCCCCGCGAGCTCCCACGCCCGATCGAGCCGGCTCAGGGCGAAGTAGTAGGCGGCTGGGATCGTCACCCCTACCATGAGCGCAAGCGCCGGCCGGAACGGTGGGCGAGCCGGACCGCGAGCCCAGCGCCATCCCTCGACCGCCAGCACGATGAAGGCGAGCGTCGCGCCCTGCCACGGCTGCAGCCAGGTCACCAGCAGTGCGCCGGAAGCGGCCCAGCCGGTCCGGTGGCGCTCGTAGGCGAGGAGGACGAGCGGCATCAGGAAGACCGCGACGGCGGTCATCAGGTAGCCCCACAGGTACTGGCCGGACCACATCTCGCCCGAGATGAAGTCGAACGTGTACTGGCGCGGCTTGCCGCCCCAACCTGTCCACGCCACCAGCCACGAGGCCGGCATGATCGCGAACAGAACGAGCAGGAGCGCCGCGTGACGTTGGCCGGTGTGCTCCGCTCCGATGAGTCGACGGACGTAGCGCAAGGCACCGACGAAGGTCACCAGGACCGCCACGGGCTTCCAGAGCAGGTAGGCCAGCGGCACGGACAAGCCGAGCGCGTGGAGCCCGCCCGAGAGCGCGAAGCCGGGATGGGCGAACGTGCGCGACCCCGGCGCGAGATCGAAGCGGTTGCCGATGAGACCGTGGTGCGCGGCCTCTCGGATCCACGCGAAGTACTGCAGCTGGTCGGCCGCCAGGAGCCCGTCGGCGCCCGACAGAGGGCGACCCTTGGTGGCCAGGGCGGCAAGTGCCATCAGCGACAGACCCGAGAGGGCGACGAGCGCTCCGAGCTCGACGAGATCGAGGCCGAACCACCGTCGCCGGAGCGGGAGCGCGGCCCCGGCCTGTGACGGCGTGCGTCCGGTGACAGCGCTCATCGGTGGGCGCCACGGTAGACGCGAGGCGGCGTCCGGGTGGCAGCTCCAGGCCTGCCGGTCACCGGCGGCGGAGAGCCCTGTCGAGGTTGCGGCCGAGCTTGCGGACCAGGAACGGCGCCCCGTCCGTGGCGAGGGCCTCACGGGCGATGGCGGGGTACTGCGCGATCGTGGCACGCCGCAGTGCCCGGTGACGGGGAAGAGAGGGCGGGCGGACGCTGCCGGACTCGCAGAAGCGCTCGAGCGGCCCGATCGCTCGCTTCCAGGTGAGCTCGGGCGCGATGGCCCGCACCCGGGCGCGGGACGGCTCGGGGTCGGCGAGCACGGCGCGGCAGGCGGCCGCAAAGGCTTCGGGATCCCCGGCCGCGACGGTCCGGCCGAGACCGTCCCGGCC
>JACCYI010000330.1 GCA_013696535.1 Solirubrobacterales bacterium | reverse complement strand
ACGAGTACTGGGTGCCCACCGATCCGGAGCTGCTTCCGGCCACCCTCGTCCGCGACGACGCGGGGGCGCCCATCACCGTCACGATCCCGGTCCACGGCGAGGAGGTGGTGGCGCAGATCTGGCGGCTTCAGGTGGGCCGCGTGCCGATCTTCCTGCTCGATACGCAGCGCCCTGAGAACAGCCGGCTCGCGCGCTGGATCTCCTCCCAGCTCTACGTGGGCGACCCGGTCGCCCGCCTGGCGCAGTACGTGGTGCTCGGGATCGGCGGGGTCCGGGCGCTGGCGGCGATGGGGATCGAGCCTGAAGTCGTCCACCTCAACGAGGGTCACGCGGCCTTCGCCACCCTCGAGCGGGCCCGCTCCGCCATCGGCAACGGGCATTCGCTCGACGAGGCGCTCGTGCAGGCCCGCGAGGGAACCGTGTTCACCACCCACACGCCGGTCCCTGCCGGCAACGACGTCTATCCCGGCCACGAGGTCATGCAGGCGCTCGAGCGCTATGCCTCCGAGGCCGGGGTGGATCCCTGGCGGATCGTCGAGCTAGGGCGCACGCACGAGTTCGACTTCGACGAGCCCTTCGGCGTCACCCAGTTCGCGCTTCGCACGAGCCGGGCGGCCAACGGGGTCGCGAGGCGCCACGGAGAGGTCGCCCGCGAGATGTGGCACGCGCTCTGGAGCGACCGGTCCGTCGACGACGTGCCGATCGGCCACGTCACCAATGGGGTTCACCTGCCGAGCTGGGTCGGGCCCGCAATGGCTCGCCTCTTCGATCGCCACCTCGGCAAGGACTGGGCGGTGCGAGCCACCGACCCTGAGACGTGGACGGCCGTCGACGACATCCCAGACGACGATCTGTGGGCGGCCCGCAACGATCAGCGATCCGCCCTGGTCGACTTCGTGGCCGACCGCAGCACGGCCGACCGGCTTCAGCGCGGCGAGTCGCGCGAGTACGTCGAAGCCGCGGCCCGGGCGTTTGACCCGCACGTCCTGACCCTCGGCTTCGCGCGCCGAATCGCGACCTACAAGCGCCTTGACCTGTTGATCCGGGACGCCGACCGCGCGATCGGGCTCCTGGACTCCGAGCGCCCAGTCCAGCTCATCCTGGCCGGAAAGGCACACCCGCGCGACGACGCGGGCAAGAGCCTCGTACAGGAGCTCTTCTCCCGCCGGGGCCTCGACGCGCGGCTGGGGGAGCGGATTGTCTTCCTGCACGACTACGATCTCGCGATCGCCGCCCGTCTCGTGCGCGGCTGCGACGTCTGGATCAACGTCCCCCGGCCGCCCATGGAGGCCTCGGGTACGAGCGGCATGAAGTCCGCGGTCAACGGCGGCTTGCAGCTCTCCGTGCTCGACGGGTGGTGGCCCGAGGCCTACGACGAGGAGACACACAATGGTTGGGCGCTCTCCGGAGAGTCAGATCCCGATCACGTCGCGCAGGACTACCGCCACGCCGCCGAGCTCTACCGGACCCTCGAGGAGGAGATCGTCCCGGCGTTCTACTCGGGCGAGGGCGGTAGGCCCCCGCAAGCGTGGCTGGCGATGGTCAAGGCCTCGATCCGCTCGATCGCGCCGAAGTTCACGGCCGCGCGGATGCTGGACGACTACGTCGCGCGGATGTACCGCAAGCCCCCTGCTTGAATCTTGTGCATGGCCGCTGACGGCACCGATATCGGCACGCCGCATCGCCCGGTCGACCGCCAGGAGACCTTCCCGCAGCGTGAGGAGCGCATGCTCGAGCGCTGGCGCGAGCACGACGTCTTCGCCGAGTCGGTGCGCCGGCGTGAGGGCGCACCGCCGTGGGTCTTCTACGAAGGCCCACCGACGGCCAACGGTCGCCCGGGAGCACACCACGTCCTCGCGAGGGTGTTCAAGGACATCTTTCCCCGCTACAAGACGATGCGCGGGTATAAGGTGGAGCGCAAGGGCGGCTGGGACTGCCATGGCCTTCCCGTGGAGATCGCGGTCGAGCAGCAGCTCGGCTTCACCTCCAAGGCCGACATCGAGCGCTACGGGATCGCGGAGTTCAACGCCAGGTGCCGGGAGTCGGTCTTCACGTTCCTCGAGGACTGGAACCGCCTGACCGAGCGCATCGGCTACTGGGTCGACCTGGAGCATCCTTACCGGACGCTCGACAACGACTACGTCGAGTCGGTCTGGTGGGCGCTCAAGCGGATGTGGGAGAAGGACCTGCTCTACGAGGGCAACAAGGTGGTCCCCTACTGCGCCCGCGACGGCACTGCGCTCTCGAGCCATGAAGTCGCCCAGGGCTACAAGGACGTCGAGGATCCGAGCGTGTACGTCCGCCTGCAGGTCACCGAGGGCAACGAGGTGGTCGAGTCCGGGGACGAGCTCCTCGTCTGGACCACGACTCCGTGGACGCTGGTCTCCAACGCCGCGGTGGCCGTCGACCCCGAGCTGACCTACGTGCGCGTGCGCGCCGGCGAGGAGGTGCTCGTGGTGGCCGAAGCCGCGGTCGGGCGCCTGCTCGACAGCGCCGAAGTCCTCTCGAGCTTCACGGGAGCCGAGCTGGCCGACCTCCGCTACGCAGCGCCCTTCCCGTTCATCGCGTCCGACGCCTACGGGCCTCGGGGCCACACCGTGCTGCTCGGAGACTTCGTGTCCGCCGACGACGGCACGGGGATCGTGCACACCGCCGTCGCGTTCGGCGAGGACGATTTTCGCCTCGGGCGGCAGTACGGGCTCACGGTGATCAATCCCGTCCGCCTCGACGGCACCTACGACGAGCGCATCGGCCCGTACGCCGGGCGCTGGGTGAAGGACGCCGACGACGATCTCGTGGAGGATCTGCGAGCTCGCGGCCGTCTGTTTCGCTCCGAGCGCTATCTGCACTCCTACCCGCATTGCTGGCGGTGTGGCACGCCGCTGCTCTACTACGCCAAGCCGAGCTGGTACGTGGCCACGAGCCGCTTGCGTGACCGCCTTCTGGCCGCCAACGAGGAAGTGGCCTGGCACCCGCCCCACATCAAACACGGGCGCTTCGGCAAGTGGCTCGAGAACAACGTCGACTGGGCGATCTCGCGTGAGCGCTATTGGGGCACGCCGCTGCCCGTTTGGCGCAACGCTGCGGGCGAGAGCGTCTGCATCGGCTCGTTTTCTGAACTCGAGGAGCGGTCGGGCGTGGCGCTGACCGACCCGCACCGCCCGTACGTGGACGACGTCGAGATCCCCTCTCCGACGGGCGGCGAGCCGCTGCGCCGCGTGCCGGAGGTCATCGACGTCTGGTTTGACTCGGGGGCGATGCCCTTCGCGCAGTGGGGTGAGGCGCCGGGAACCGACGACGAGCACTTCAAGCGCAGCTTCCCCGCCGACTTCGTCTGCGAGGCGCTCGACCAGACGCGCGGGTGGTTCTACTCGCTCCTGGCTGTCTCGACGCTGCTCTTCGACCGAGCCCCCTACGAAAACGTGATGTGTCTTGGCCTGCTCACGGACGACGAGGGCCTCAAGATGTCCAAGTCGCGGGGGAACGTCGTCGTGCCATGGGATGTCATCGACATGCACGGGGCCGACGCGTTCCGCTGGTACTTCTTCACTTCCAAGCAGCCGTGGGACGGATACCGCTTCTCCGTGGACGCCGTCGGCGAGTCCGTCCGCCAGTTCCTGCTTCAGCTCTGGAACACGTACGGCTTCTACGTGCTCTACGCGAACGTCAACGGCGTGGCGCCGGCGCCCGTCGGCCTGGAGGAGTCCGAGGACGAGCTCGACCGGTGGGCGCTGTCCCGCCTGTCCGCGGTCACCCAGCTGGTGCGTGAGCGGATGGACGCTTATGACGCCACCACCGCCGGCCGAGCGATTGCGGCCTACGTCGACGAGCTGTCCAACTGGTACGTGCGTCGCTCGCGCCGGCGCTTCTGGGACGGCGATCCGGCGGCCTTCGGCGTGCTGCGCCACTGCCTCGTGAACGTCTGCCGGCTGCTCGCGCCCTTCACGCCGTTCCTCGCCGACGAGATCTACTCGAACCTGGACGGATCAGAGCCGAGCGTCCATCTCACAGACTTCCCGGAAGCCGGCCCGCGCGACGAGGATCTCGAGTTCGCCATGGGTGTTGCCCGAGAGACCGTCCAGCTCGGACTCGCCGCCCGTGGGCAGGCGAAGGTCAAGGTCCGTCAGCCCCTGCGGGCCGCCGTGGTGGTGGCCGCGGGCGCCGAGCGCGACGCCATCGATCGCCTGGCTTCCGTCGTGCGCGACGAACTCAACGTCAAGGAGCTGCGCTACGTCTCAGAAGCCGAGGAGCTCGGCTCCTACGAGATCAAGCCGAACTACCGGGCGCTCGGCCCGCGCTTCGGCAAGCAGATGCCCCAGGTCGCCGCCGCCGTCGGCGCGCTTGACCCGGGGCACGTCACGAGCGTGCTGCGCGAAGGCGGGCGTGTGGGGATCAGCGTCGACGGCCACGACCACGAGCTGGGCTCGGACGACCTCCAGC
Organism: Solirubrobacterales bacterium; assembly: GCA_013696535.1. Next base: position 615 of record JACCYI010000330.1, on the reverse strand, counting down.
TCGCTATGCAGCCGCTCGAGGGCTATCAGCTCGAACGCGACGGGTCCCACGCCGTGGCGCTCGAGCTCGAGCTCGACGACGCACTGCGCCAGGAGGGCCTTGCGCGTGAAATCGTCCACGCCGTCCAGGGAGCGCGCAAGACCGCAGGCCTCGAGGTCGAAGATCGCATCGAGCTTACGCTGGACGGCGACGCCGAGCTGCTCGGCGCGGCTCGCGCGCACGAGCCCTACCTCGCACGTGAGACCCTGGCTGTCTCCATCGCCTACGGCCTCGACGGCCTCGACGTTCAGGCGACGATCGACGGCCGCCCGCTCGCGATCCGCCTGCGCCGAGCGGTGTCCGTTTAGTGTCCTGAGTCAGAAGTTCGCGGGCAGCTGGCGGCGCACGGACTTCCGCCTCAGGACCCTTAGCGTTCGGGTCCGGCGCGCTCAGTGCCCAGCGCCTCCGGCTCGAATTCCGGCGGCTCGATCAGCCCGGTCGGAGGCGGATCGGGGGCAGCCCCGTCGAGCGCCACCGCTGCGACGTCGTCCGGGCTCCGGCTGGTCGGCGGCGCCGTGGCGGAGAGCTGCACGCGGGCGCGGGCGATGACTTGGGCGCCCCGATCGCCGGGGCGCC
>JACCYI010000312.1 GCA_013696535.1 Solirubrobacterales bacterium | reverse complement strand
GTGCACTGGGACATGATCTGCGATCTGCGGCAGGGCGGCACGCTCTCGGCCGACGGCGACGTCATCCAGCGCGACGGGCAGCTCGTGCGCTGCTGACGCCGGTCAGCGGACGGCCGGACCGCCGGTGACGGGAAGACCCACCTCGGCCTTCCGCGTGAGGGGCCGGGAGGCGGCCGTTCGTCGCGCGGTTCGGATGACGTCCGCGGTGAACACGACCAGAGCGATCCAAACGAGCACGAAGCCGGCGAGGCGGGACACCGGCATGCCCTCGTCATAGACGAGCACACCGATGAGGAACTGAAGGGTCGGTGTGAGGTACTGGATCACGCCGAGCGTGATCAGTGGCAGCCGGATCGCCGCCGCGCCGAAGCAGATGAGCGGAACCGCCGTGACGATGCCGCCGACCGCCAGCAAGGTCGCGTGACCTGCGCCTTCGGTCGCGAAGGTCGACGCTCCGGTCAAGCTGAGCCAGGTGAGGTAGGCGACCGCCGGAACGAACAGCACCGCCGTCTCGAACGCGAGACTCTGCGTCCCGCCGACGCCCGCGCGATTCTTGACGAGACCGTAGGTGCCGAACGAGAACGCCAACGTCAAGGCGATCCAGGGCGGCCGCCCGTGTTCGACCGCCAGCACCAGCACCGCCAGGGCGGCGATCCCGACCGCCAGGCACTGCAATCGGCTCAGCTTCTCCTTCAGGACCACCACCGCCAGTGCCACGGTGACGAGCGGGTTGATGAAGTAGCCGAGCGAGGTCTCGACGACCTGGCCGCTGTTGACGCCGTAGATGAACATCCCCCAGTTGATGGTGATCAGGACGGACGCCAGCATCAGCAGGCCGACGCGCCGGCGCCCCAGGCGGGTGACCCAGGCGAATCGGCTCGTGAGCGCCAGCACGAACACCAGGATCACCAGCGACCACGCGATCCGGTGCGCCAGGATCTCGACCGCGGCCGCCGGCTCGAGGAGCGGCCAGAACAGCGGGAACAGCCCCCACATCGCGTAGGCGGCCACCCCGGCGACCAGACCCTGACGTTGCCCGGACATGCCGCCACGGTAGCGGCGGGCCACCGGCCGCCCACGTGCACCGCGTCACGCGAGGAAGTCCGGACTGCCGCGCGAGCCGATAGGTTGCGTCCTCGTGCGCCGCACCAAGATCGTCGCGACCATCGGGCCGGCTTCCCGCGAGCCCGAGGTCCTCGCCCGCATGATCGAGGCCGGAATGGACGTAGCCCGGCTCAACTTCTCGCACGGCACCGCTGAGCAGCACGCCGAGACCGCGGACCGCGTCCGCGACGCGGCCAACCGCGCCGGCCGGCAGGTCGCGATCCTCCAGGACCTTCCGGGCCCGAAGCTGCGCATCGGGCCGCTGCGCGACGGCGTGGTCGAGCTGACACCGGGGGAGCCGGTGATCTTCTGCTGCGGCGAAGACTTCGAAGGTGACGCCCAGCGGATGTCCATGTCGTGGGAGGGCCTTCCCGATGCCGTGGGCGCGGACGAGATCATCTACCTCGCCGATGGCGCAGTGCGCCTTCGCGTCGAGCGGACCCGTCCAGGCGAGATCGACGCCTTCGTCGAGATCGGCGGCACCGTGGCGTCGCGCCAGGGTCTCAACATCCCGGGCGAGACCGCCTCCCTGCCGTCGGTGCCCGAGGCCGACCTTGCTCACCTCGAGGTCGGCGAGCAGATCGGGGTCGATCTCGTGGCGCTCTCCTTCGTGCGCCGGGCCGAGGAGATCGAGGACGTCCGCCGGCATACGCGGCTGCCGCTGGTGGCCAAGATCGAGAAGCCACAGGCCGTGGCGCGCGCGGAGGAGATCGTCCGCGCGGCCGATTGCGTGATGGTGGCGCGCGGAGACCTCGGGATCGAGCTGCCGATCGAGGAGGTGCCGATCGTGCAGAAGCAGGTGCTCGCGCTGGCCGGCGCGCTGGCACGTCCGTCGATCACCGCGACGCAGATGCTCGACTCCATGGTCCACTCCTCCCGCCCCACGCGGGCCGAGGTCGCCGACGTCGCGAACGCCATCCTCGACGGCACGGACGCGATCATGCTCTCCCAAGAGAGCGCGGTGGGCGACTATCCCGTGCAGGCCATCGAGATGATGGCCGCCATCGCCATGCGCACGGAGCAGGTCGCTCCCTACCAGGTCTGGAACGAGCAGCGGGTTCGCCGGGACCGTCGCGATCCGGCATACACCGTGGCCTGGACGGCCTGCCGTGCCGCCCACGAGCTCGGGCTCGCTGCATTGGTGTGTCCCACGTTGTCGGGCCGTTCTGCGCGCCTGATCTCCGCGCACCGCCCGACCGTGCCGATCTTCGCCCTCTCGCCGGGGAAGGAGACGGTCCGCCGTTGCGGGCTCATGTGGGGGGTCCAGGCAGCGTCCATGCCGCGCATCGAGACGACGGAGGAGTTGATCGCCGCCTCCCTCCGGCGCGTCGTCGAGCTCGGCTGGTGTAAGCCGGGCGAACGGGTGGGGATCACCGCCGGCCTTCCGAGCGGGAAGCCGGGGACGACGAGCCTGCTGCAGATTCAGGCCGCGTAGCGGTCTCTCGCCACCAGGCCGAGTCCGAGCAGCCCCAGCCCGATCAGCAGGACGACGGCCACCACCGACTGCGTCGATCCAAGGTCCCCGAGCGAGCCGCCCAGTGCCGTGTACGCATAGGCCCGGGGGGTGATCCCGATGAGCGTGGCTGCGCCGTATGGCAAGACCCCGATCGTCGTGAGCCCGCAGAGGTAGTTGGCCAGATCACGCGGGACGCCCGGGAAGATCCGCAGGTAGAGCACGGCGACGAAGCCGCGGCGCCCCACCGCCGCGATCAGGCGCCGAAGCGCCACGCCCGCCAGGGCTTGGACCGGGGCGGCGCCGAAACGGCGGGCGATTGCGAAGGCCGCGAGCGCCCCGAGCGTCCCCCCTGCGACGGACAACGCCGTTCCCGCCGCCACGCCGAACAGCACGCCACCGGCCGCAGCGATCACCGGGAAGGGGAAGAAGGCACAGGTCAGCCCGACCGTCAGGACGCAGAACGCCACGGGGGCCAGGCTTCCAAAGCGGTCCACGGAGTCCTGGACCTCCCCCGGGCTGCGGCCGATCAGCACGAGCCCGCCCACGAACGTGACGCCGACCGCGACGACCGTGACGGCGAGCCGGTAGAGCGCCACCCGGCGGTCGGCCGGGACCTCGTCCTTCACTACGTCACGGGCTCTGGGCGCCGCCGGAGGGAGCCGGAGTGGGAGTGGGGGCGCCCGCGCCGGGTGATGGCGTCGGCGTGGTCGTCGGGGAGACGCTGGGCGTCGCCGACGGTGTCGCGCCGGCACCCGGCGTCCTGGACACCTCAGGAGCAGCGCCGGGAGTCGGATCAGCGGAGCGTGGCGTCGGAGCGGGCTTCACATCGCGCTTGCTCGACTTCGAGGAGCCGCCCACGAGCGTCGTGCGCCGCTCCCGGCTGCCGATCGAGTTGTCGAACAGCGCCAGCTCGGAGGCCGTGACGACCGCCGCGCCGATGAGAAAGGCGAGCAGGCCCGTGATCAGTCCGATCCGGACGGCTCGCCCACTCAGCACGGACGGACGCTGGGGCGTGTAAAGGCCGAATGGGTCGTCTCTCGCGCCCGCTCGAGATCGAGGCGGCGTGTCGCCGGCGCCGTCCGGACGGGGCGCAGGGCCTGGGTCGCGTGCGTCAGCGGGTTCCGGCCTCGGCCGTGGCGCGCCGATCCGTGGGGCGACGAGTGGCGCTACCTCGGTGATCTTCTGAGCCGGGCGCCTGAGGACTTCCGAGACGACGGCGATGGTGACGGGTACGAACGCGGTGAAGAACAGCGTCCCTGCCTCCCAGAACTGCGAGACCACCACGGTGGCGATCACGGCTGAAGCGCTCGAGATCAGCAGGGT
>JACCYI010000308.1 GCA_013696535.1 Solirubrobacterales bacterium | reverse complement strand
CGCCTATCTGGCTCCTCGGGACGACGCCGTGATCGCAGCCGACGCGCTCGACGCTCGCGGGTGCCCCCTCGAGCACGAGGTCTGGGTAACAGAGACGGGGGCGCGCAACCTGATCACGAAGGACCCGCCGCCGCTGGATCGCTGCCGGGGCATGCATTCGCGTCTTCGACGCTGGTACTCAGACCCGAGGATCACGGTCGCCTTCCAGTACACGGCACGCGAGGACAACGGGTTCCCCTTCGGCCTGTTCACCCCAGGCCTCGACGCGGCGTACCCCGCGCTCGGCCTCTGGCAGGCTTGGGGCGCACGGGCGCGTCCGGCACCTACGGACCCCGTGCCGATCGCAGAGACCGCCTGCCGGCCGCCCTCGGAGTAGGGAGTCAGGCGGACCGGCGCTTGATCCGGCCCGCCAGCTTCGTGCGCGCGTTGAACGCGGCCTTGAGCGCCTTGTCGCCGGCCGATCCGTCCGGCGGCATCAGCCCGATCTGACGGGCGTACTGCATCTGGTCGAAGACGACGAAGTTCGAGACGATCTTCCCCTCGCCGAGGACGAAGTGATCGATGCCGTCGATCGAGAGGGGCTTTCCGGTCGCCGCGATGCCCAGGAGCGGACCCGTGTGGGTGCCCGTGAGGTGCCAGTGCATCAGGACGTCGTCCCGCTCCGCCACGATCGCGCGGACCTCCATGTGCCAGTCCGGCACGGCCGCCAGTGCTTCCTCGAAGTAGGCGACGATCTCATCTGCTCCGCGGCAGGTCCGATCGGGAAAGCGCTCGACGGTCTCGCTCGTCAGCACCTGCCTCAGGGCCCCGGCGTCACCTCGGTTGAGCGCCTCCACCTCCCAACGGACCAGCTCGGCATTGGAGGAGTCGGTGGGTGCGATCGCGAGGCTCATGGCTTGACCCTCTCAAGGCTTCCGTCGCGGCGCAAGCGCCCGCTACTCGCGACCGCCGTGGCGCGCCTGCATCCCCGCGAGAGCGAGCGCCACACCCCAGACGAGAAACCAGAGATCCCACAACAGCACGTGCCGGCGCAGCGCGTACTCGTCGACCGGCCCGACGGATCGATCGCTCCGCCCAGCACCAGGGCGCCGACCGCCACGAGCGCTCCGCCGTAGACGGCCAGAAGCACGCCGCCGACCGTGGCGAGCGTCGCCGTCAGCCGTCGGGGGCGCCGCCTGAGCGTCATCGCGAGCCACCCTGCGGCCACCTTCGCCGCGACGACAACCACGCCAAGAGCCAGAGCCCCGGACGAGCGTTCACGAGCGAGATCCTCGAACCGGCCGCCCACCGTGGCCAGCAGCGCCGTGCCGCCCAACGTCCAGTAGAGAGTGACGGCGGCCGACGCGAACGCGAGCCCCGCCGCCAGGCGCGAGACCATTGGCCGCACGAGGTTGGAGGCTCGCTGCGAAGAGCTAAGTGCGGGGGCCGCCCGGGGTAAGGCCGCACGCCTCAATATCGCCACCGTCCTCCCGATGTGCGATCAGGCGCGGCGGGCGATCATGGTGTTCCTGCTGAACCATCACCCAAGGAGCGATCATGCAGACGCCGAGCTGGGCACGACAAGCACTGGCGCGAAAGACCTTCGACTCGCGACCGAGCCGGCCCGACGCGCCGCCTCTGACCATCCGGGTCGCCGGCCCGGCGGACGCGGACGCCGTGCGCGATCTGTCTGCCACGGACTCAGCTGTGCCACCGACGGGCGAAGTGCTTCTCGCCGAAGTCGACGGTCGGCTCTGGGCCGCACTCTCGCTCGATGACGGCCACGCGGTCGCCGACCCGTTCCGGCCGACCGGCGAGCTGGCCTGGCTGCTCGTAGAACATGCCCGCCGGCTCAGGCGAGCCGACAGCCCAGGGCTCACTCGTCGGCGTCGGGCGGTGGCGGCGTGAAACGGCCGTCCGCGAGCAGGCCGGGGCGGTCGAAGTCCTCGAGCGAGAGCCGGGCCGCCTCGCGCGTGCTCGCCTTCTCCACGTCGTCGACGACCGGCCGGCCCGGCGGCAGCAGGCGCAAGGG
>JACCYI010000297.1 GCA_013696535.1 Solirubrobacterales bacterium | reverse complement strand
GGCGAGCGGGACGCAGGACGACGACTACTTGGAAGCCCTCGACTCGGCGCTCTCGACCGCGTTCGGGCACCTGCCGGAGGCCGACGTCGCCTTCTACCTCGCGGGAGCCGATCCCTGGGGGGGCGATCGCCTGGGGCGACTCGCGCTGACCAAGGCAGGGCTGCTGGCCCGGGACGAGCTCATCCTGGACCGCCTCGTGCGCGCCGGCGTGCCCGTGTGCGTCGTGCTCGCCGGCGGCTACGCCGACGATGTGCGCGACACCGTCGACATCAACGCCGCCACGGCGACCGCCGTGGCGTCGCGGCTCGGAGACGTCACCCCCCGGCCGGGGGGTACGCCGGCCGCAAACCTCGACGCCGCGGCGCGCCACGAGTAGCTTCGGGCCATGGACCGCCATGAATCCGATCTGCCGATGCCCGCTCACGACCGCTTCGCGGTGGAGATGGCGCGCTTCATGGACGGGCGGATCGATCCATCGCAGAACATCTCGCCGCCGGGCAATCCCCCGCTCGACGTGCTCGCCACGCTTCAAGCTGAAGCCGAGCTCGAGCGCATCGTCGGCTGACCCTTCACCAGGCCCAGGTGTTACGAGGCCGAGAACGCCCGTCGGCGGGAGGTCGGCGCGCGGTTAGCGTCTGCTTCATGCCGACCTCGCCGCATCGCTTCCTGCTGCTCGCCGCCACGCTGCTGCTCGGGTCGATCGCCGTCCCGGCGGCCCGTGCCGACAGCCCTTCGAAGGTCCGGTTCGCCACCTTCAACGCATCGCTCAACCGCGGTGCGGAGGGTGCGCTCGTCACCGACCTGTCACAGCCCGGCAACGCGCAGGCCGACGCCGTAGCGGAGATCATCCAGCGCTCCCGGCCCGACGTGGTGCTCGTCAACGAGTTCGACTACGTTGAAGGCGGCCGGGCACTCCAGCTCTTTCAGGACAACTACCTGTCCAAGGCCCACGGCGACGCCAAGCCGATCCGCTACGGCTACCGCTACTCGGCTCCGTCGAACACCGGCCTCCCCAGCGGCTTCGACCTCGACAATGCCAACGGGGTCGTCACCCAGCCCGGAACACGGGGCTACGGCGAGGACTCGTTCGGGTTCGGCGCCTACCCCGGCCAGTTCGGCATGGCGGTGTACTCGCGCTATCCCATCGTCCGCCGCCAGGTCCGGACCTTCCAGAAATTCCTGTGGAAGGACATGCCGGGAGCGCTGTTGCCCGACGATCCGGCAACGCCGGCCGACGACGACTTCTACTCGCCGGACGAGCTCGCAGCCTTCCGCCTGTCCTCCAAGAGCCATTGGGACCTGCCGCTGCGCGTCAACGGCGAGACGGTCCATTTCCTCGTGAGCCACCCCACGCCTCCGGTGTTCGACGGGCCCGAGGACCGCAACGGCGCTCGCAACTACGACGAGATCCGTTTCTGGTCGGACTATGTCCGTCCGGCGCGCTCTGGCTACATCTACGACGATCGGGGTGGTGAAGGGGGCCTCGAGCCGCGCTCGCGCTTCGTCATCGCCGGCGACCTGAACTCAGATCCCTCCGACGGCGACTCGATCCCCGGCGCCGCCCAGCAGCTGTTGGAGAACCCGCGCATCAACGCGTCCGTGACCCCTACGAGCCCTGGAGCGGTCGAGCAGAGCGCGGCCCAAGGGCTCGCGAATCTCGACCAGAAGGGCCCGCCCGCGCAGGACACCGCGGACTTCGACGACCGGCTGCCAAACGGGCCGGGCAACCTGCGCGTCGACTACGTGCTGCCCAGCCGCTACGGGTTAGACCCGGTTGACGGCTTCGTCTTCTGGCCCCTCTCGAGTGATCCGCGCTTCGCTCCCGTCGGCACGTTCCCGTTCCCGAGCTCCGATCACCGGCTGGTGGCGCTCGACGTGCGGCTCGATCGGCGCGACTAGACGGGCGTCGCTAGACCGCGGGGGCGGGCCGGCCCCGCTCGACCGGGCCGGGCGTCAACGCGGCGGCGAAGATCACGAGCGAGAACGCGAGGACTCGCACGGCCACGCCCAGCGGGTCCTCCGGCACGGGCTCGCCGAACACCAGCGGGCCCGAGGCGATCGTGCAGATGTTAGCAGCGGCGTTGGTGATCGCGATGATGGGAACCGCAGGGCCGATCTGCAGGGACCGGGCGGAGACGACGAAGCCGACGAGCGACACCACGAGGATCACGAAAGCCTCGGGTGTGAGGACGACGAGCAGCCCGCGATCGCCGAGATCGCCCGACAGTGCCTTGATGGTCACGTCCGAAGCGCCCCACAGCAGACCGGCGGAGACCGCGAGCACCGGACCAGCCCTCGGCGTGTCACCCAGCACCGTCACGCACAGCCCGATGGCCGCCACGCTGATGACGCCGACGTAGAGAGCGAGCGTGCCGACGTCGAAAGAAGAGTAAGCCGATTCCGCGACGTCGCCGAGCGTGCCCGCCAGAAAGGCCAGCCCCGCGGCGGTCAGGCCCACGCCGAGCCACTCACGCCGCGTGACCTTGAAGCCGAAGAGCTTGTCGGCGATCGGCGTGAGCAGGACCAGCCCGCCGGCGATCGTGGCTTGGACCAAGGAGATGGGCGCGAGCGTGAGCGCCGCCACGTGCAGCGTCCACGCGCCTATGGCCACCAGGATTCCCAGGGTCCACCAGCGGTTGGAGAACAACGCGACGGTCGAGCGGATCGGATGGCGCCACCGAACCGGCGGGGCGCCGGCGGCGCCGCGCTGCTTGAACAGGAAGCCGAGGATCGCCACGATCGCACAGCTCAGCGACAGCAGCAGCCCGAGCTGGACGGAGAGTGACATCTCCCGCCCCAGGCTAGGCGGTCGATGCCGCCGCGCTGTGAACTATCCGGATCTGAAGGCAACTTTGGTTGCATGCACAACTACTTGCTAAGCTTTGCGAACTACGACGAGGCAGGAGACCGGATGCAACTCGAAGGCCTGCACCACGTGACCGCCATCACCGGCGACGCCGCTCGCAACCTCGACTTCTACGTCCGCGTGATGGGGCTCCGGCTGGTCAAGAAGACGGTCAACCAGGACGACCCGACCGTGTACCACCTGTTCTACGGCGACGACGACGGATCGCCGGGGCACGACCTCACCTTCTTCGAATACCCGCACGCGGCCCTGGGACGCGCCGGGGACGGGATGGTCCACACCATCGCCCTGCGAGTCGCGAGCACGGCCACCCTGGACTTCTGGAGCGACCGCCTCACCGCTGAGGGCGTGACGGTCGAGCGCGACGGAGATGAGCTGCGTTTCTCCGATCCGGAGGGTCTCGGGTTCGCCCTCATCGCCGAGGATGTCCCCGACGCCCCGCTCGTCGCGCACTCCGACGTCCCTGCCGAGCACGCGCTGCGCGGATTCGCGGGCGTCCGTGCCTTCTCGAGTGCGCCGACCGACAGCGCCACGACGCTCGAAGAGGTCCTAGGCTTCGTTCCCGATGGGCAGTCAATCGGGCGGTGGGAGGTCCGCGGCAGCGAACGAGGCGGATGGATCGCGTACGACCCGCCACCCGCCGAGCGGGGTCGCCAGAGTGCGGGGACCGTGCATCACGTTGCGTGGGCCACGCGGCTGGACGAGCAGGACTCGTGGCAGGAGCGGGTGACTGGGGCGGGAGTGCAGGCGACCCCGGTGATCGACCGCTTCTACTTCCGCTCGATCTACTTCCGCGAGCCGTCCGGCGTGCTCTTCGAGCTGGCCACCATGGGCCCCGGCTTCGGCGTCGACGAGGATCCGGGGCACCTCGGCGAGGGCCTCGCCCTGCCGCCGTTCCTCGAGTCCCGGCGGGAGCAGATCGAGCGCGCCCTCACGCCGCTGCCTGATCCCCGGACGCTGACGAGCCGACGGCGCGGGCCGGGCGACAAGCACGCGATCGGCCCTGGGGCGGGCTTCTAGACTCGTCCTCCCGGGGCCATAGCTCAGCTGGGAGAGCGCCTGCTTTGCAAGCAGGAGGTCAGGGGTTCGATCCCCCTTGGCTCCATGAGAGGCGCCCGCCCGGCCCTACTTGTCGAAGTCGAAGTCCTTGGGTGGCTTCTGCTCAAACCAGAGCCGGTCGTGCTCCGGGGTCTCCTGCAGGAACTCTGGGGTCTCCTCCAGCACGTCGTCCGCGCTCGGGTCTTCGAGCTCGGGATCTTGGGCTTGAGGTGCGGCGTACGCGGCAGGGGGCGGGTCTGCCGGGTCCGCCAGCCAGACGTCCTGCTCAGCCGTCGCCGCCGGCTCGACGTCATCCGCAGGCTGCACGGGACTCTCGTCCTCGTCGAGCGTCGCTGCACCGGCACCCGGCGCCACCTCACCCTCCTGCACGGGCTGCTCAGCCGCCTCAACCGCGCCCACTTGCTGCTCGTCGTCGGGCGGCGCCAGCGGCTGGGGCACCTCACCCCGCCGTGGCGGGCCGAGCGCCTCCTGTTCCTGACGGCGCACCTCGTCCTCGCCCGCGCCGTGCTGGCGCTTGAGCTCGAGGTGCTCGCGGATAGCGTCGTCGAGCAGTCCCATTCGACCCGACAGAGTCTAACCAGCCTTGACGGTGCGATTCTTTCCCGCACGTTTGGCCTCGTACAGCGCGGCGTCGGCAGCGGCCACCAGCGCGTCGCGGCCGGCGTCTTCGTCCTTGGGAAGTGCCGCCGCGCCGAAGGAGGCCGTCACTCGAAGCATGCCGGGCCGCTCCCCGTCGAGGATCGGAAGCTCGAGCGCCTCGATCTGCCGCCGCACTCGCTCGGCAAAGCGGTAGGCGCCATCGAGATCGGTCTGCGGGAGTGCGACGGCCATCTCCTCACCGCCGTAGCGCGCCGGCTCGTCGATCTCGCGGGCGGACTCCCGGAGCACCCGCGCCACCTCGCGCAGCACCATGTCGCCCTGCATGTGACCGTAGGTGTCGTTGACCTTCTTGAAGTCGTCCATGTCCAGCAGGATCAACCCCATGTCCGAGCCGAAGCGCCGCGTGCGCTCGATCTCCAGCGCCATGACCTCCTGGAAGCGGCGGTGGTTGAAGAGCCCCGTCAATTCGTCCGTAACCGCCTGGCGCTGCACCGTCTCATGCAGATCGACGTTCTCGACCGAGACCGCGGCCTGGCTGGCCAGGTAGTTGAAGAGCTCCTTCTCGGGCTCGGTGAACGGTCGAGAGACACGCGCGACCGAGATGAGTCCGAGAACCTGGCCCCCTTCCGACGAGCACAGGGGCTGCGCCAGCGCGCTCGCGCCGTTGTCCGTGATCTCGACGGCCCGGGTCGAGTCCGAGGCCGCTGCCTCGACCTCTTCGAGGGCGGCGTGATGCGCGGACACGTCTCCTGAGCGGGCCGCCTCCACGGAGGTGCCGCTCGCGTCGTGCACGATTGCCCGACCGCAGTCCGCCCCGACCCCGTCGACCGCGGTCTCCACGACGATGTCGAGCAGGGCGTCGCGATCAAGCCCCTTGGCGAAGGACTCGCCCACCCGGCGGATCGCATCCTGGAGCCGGGCGCGCTCGAGCTGCAGCTCCTCGACCCTTGTCTGGAGCTGACGAGCCATCTGATTGAACTCAGACCCCAGGGCGGCGAATTCGTCATCACCCTCCGTCGGCACGACGACGTCGAAGTCCCCCCGCCCCACGCGGTGAGCGGCGTCGAGCAGACGGCCCACCTGGGCTTGCAGGGAACGTGAGACGGCGAGCGCGAACGCGAGGGCCAACAGCAGGAACCCGGCCAGCGCGGCAGCCACCACCGCGCGAGACGTGGCGGCCGGGTCGCGGGTCAGCAGCCCGATGCGCACGGATCGGTCTTCGAAGCCGGGCGCCCGGAAGCTCACCAGCCGGTATGTGGAGTCCCCGAGCTCGATGGCGCCTTCCGCGGGGATCCGCCGGCCGGCAGTCGCGCTCGGAAGCGACTCCGCGACCACCCGCCCGCTCTCCTCCACGACGACCTCGAGTCCTGTCGCACGCTTGACCTGGCGGACATACCCCGTCGCAGAGAGCATCGAGACTCGCAGGCGACCGGCGGGACGGCTTCCGTCGACGAGCCGGCTTGTTGCGGGACCGACCGCCGCTCCCCTCCCCAGCGTCACCGAACCCATACCCTGGAGGTCCGCCAGCAGGCGCACGACGCCGGCGTTCCGGCTCAGCACTTCGAGACGAGCTCGCGACCTCGTGCGGTCACGGGCACGCATGGCTCGCGCGAGATCGGCGTCGGAGCCGATCCGTCGCCCGGTGGCGGCCGCACGATCCTGGGCGTCGTCGAAGATTCCCTGCGCCGCGCGCTGCGCCTGCACCAGGCGCGTCCGCACCTTGGTGTCGTCTGACTTTGCCGCCAGGTTGAAGAGGACGTACGCGACCGCGAGCATCGGAACGATGACGATCACCACGAAGAACAGGGTCAGGCGGTTGCGGAAGCTCATCTGGGCATCGGCCGGCGGCCAGCCTAGTGGCGAGTCATCACGCCACCGGCCGGTCCGGGCCCGGCGAGGCTACAATCGGACGGCACCGCGGGGCTATAGCTCAGTTGGGAGAGCGCCTGGATCGCACCCAGGAGGTCAGGGGTTCGAGTCCCCTTAGCTCCATCTCACCGGAACCCCTGCTAGCGCGAGGAATCGGTGTTCCCGGGGTCGGAGCGTCGTTCCCGCCAGCTTCGGCCGCGGGGACTGAGAGGGAACATCGAGGGCGGCGCGGGTCTGCCGGATGGCCTCCTCGGCACTCACGCGCGGCTGATCCTCGAGCTCGTCGATGACGTGGCCGTAGGTCGAGAGCGTCAGGCGCGCGCCGTGGCCCGTCTGCCGCGCGACATAGACCACGCTGCGGCCCTCGTGCAGCAGCCAGGCTCGCGAACGAGTGGCGCAGCGTGTACGGCGTGGTGTTCGGTGCACGCGCCCCCGTCCGAGCGGCATCGAAGGATCGCCGGCGCCACGACTGGTAGGCCGCCAGCGACCACGGGGCACCGGACTGGCTCGGGAAGACCAGCGCCTCGCGGCCCGGGCGCC
>JACCYI010000034.1 GCA_013696535.1 Solirubrobacterales bacterium | reverse complement strand
GGGCCGCTCTATCGCGAATCGGGCGATCCAGCGCAGCACCGCACGCTCGAAGTCCTGTGGCTGTCGCTCGAGGATCACGAGGCAGACCGCCAGAGCATCGCGAAGCTCAACCTTTGTGACCTCCGCGGCCGCCGCGCGGATCAAGTGGAGGTTCTGGGTCTTCAGCGCGCGCTGAAACCACGAATAGGAGGATCCGTCGCTCGTCATACGAACAGATGTTCGCACAAGGGCAACGGCGTCCCCACACCCGTTCCATTCGCTCGTCGGCCGCGAACTGTTGTTGATGTACCGATGCCACCTTCCGCCGTGACGTATGCGAACATACGTTCGACTATGACGTTGGCGACCATCTTGCACGCCGACCTCGACGCGTTCTTCGCCTCGGTCGAACAACGAGACGAGCCCGGGCTACGCGGGCGCCCGGTGATCGTCGGGGCGGGAGTCGTCCTCGCGGCTAGCTACGAAGCCAAGGCGTACGGAATCCGGTCGGCCATGGGCGGTGCGCAAGCCCGGCGGCTCTGTCCGGCCGCCGTGGTGGTCCGGCCGCGGATGTCGGCGTACGTCGAGGCGAGCAAGGCCGTGTTCGAGATCTTCCGTCACACCACACCGCTGGTGGAGGGCCTGTCCATCGACGAGGCGTTTCTCGACGTTCGCGGAATGCAACGGATCGCCGGCTGTCCGAGCGACATCGCGGTGAGGTTGCGGCGTGAAGTCCGTGAGCGGGTCGGCCTTCCGATCACGGTCGGGGTGGCGAGGACCAAATTCCTCGCCAAGGTGGCCAGCGGTGTGGCCAAGCCGGATGGCCTCATCGTGGTGCCACCCGACGGCGAGTTGGACTTCCTGCACCCGCTCCCGATAGAACGCCTCTGGGGTGTAGGCCCGGTCACCGCCGCGAAGCTGCGGGGCCGGGGGATCACGACGGTCCGCGAGGTCGCCCAGACCGCCGAACCGGCGCTCGTCTCGATGCTCGGACGAGCTTCAGGTCGACACCTCCACGCCCTTGCCCACAACCATGACCGTCGGCCTGTGCGGACGGGCCGCCGTCGTCGCTCGATCGGAGCGCAGCGCGCGCTCGGCCGTGCACCCAAGTCACCCGCCGCCCTTGACGTTGTCGTCGTCGGGCTCATCGATCGTGTCACGGGTCGGCTCCGGGCGGCGCGGCGCGTCTGCCGCACGGTTGTCCTGCGGTTGCGCTTCGACGACTTCTCGCGAGCCACGCGGTCGCGGACCTTCCGCGAGGCGACCGCCGAAACCCGGACCATCCTCGCCGTGGCCAGGGAGCTTCTGGATGCCGCGATGCCGATAGTTCGCGAACGTGGGGTCACGCTCGTCGGTGTGGCGCTCGGCAATCTTGACGACGAGGGCGCCGGCCAGCTCGGCTTGCCGCTAGATGACGCCGGTGTCACGGCCCTCGACGTGACGGTGGACAGCGTGCGCGATCGGTTCGGGACGGGCGCAATCACCCGGGCAGTGCTGCTCGGTCGCGATCCGGGGTTCTCGATGCCGGTGCTTCCCGATTGACGACCTGCCTAGGAGCCGGCGGGAGGCCTGGTCCACTCGGCTTTGTTCACGCGCTTGGCCGCCTGGTAGTCGGCGAGCGCTTGCGAGGAGTCCACGTCACCCAGCGTCGGGTGCCACGGCACGAGATCGCGCGCGGCTTCCACGCCGAACTGCTTGGCGAGTACGGAGCCCAAGGCTTTGATCTTCATCTCACCGAACCCGGGCAGGGCGAGGAGGTTCGCGCGCAGCTCGTTCGAGTCGCCCGCCTCGGACCAGACGCGCACGGCGTCGCCGTTGTACTGGTCCCGCACGTGCACCGCGAGGTCGTGAACGCGCTTTGCCATGGACCCGGGAAAGCGATGGATCGCCGGCCGGGTCCGGAACACCGGCTCGAGGTCGGCGGCCGCGAGCGTGGCGGCATCGATAGCGCCGAGGCGCTCCTGCAGTGCCAGCGGACCGCAGAACGCCTTCTGCACGGTCACCTGCTGGTCGAGCACGAAGCCGACCAGCAGTGCCATCGGGTCCGAGGCGATCAGCACGTTGGCCTCGTCGGAGTCCGTGAAGAACAGGCGATCGGGCACGGATCGATGCTAGTGCAGGTCACGGTCTCGCAGCAGAGCGGCCCCTGCGACGAACGCGGCGCCGATCCAGGCGAGCATGGCGAGGACGGCGAGGACGGCGAGCCAGGGGTCGAGAAGGTTGACGCCCTCGAGCCCGACGGAACCGGCGGGGACATCCTGCGCCGCGGCGGGCAGGGCCGCGAGTGGGCCGTAGCGACCCACGTCGGGAGCGAGTGCGAGCACGGCGGGCTCGATGGCGAAGGTCAACAGGAGCACGGCTGAGGTCAGGCTCCAGTCGCTCGACGAGGGCGACCGCCTCGACGCCTGGCGAGCCTCTCCGACCACCTCCAAGTCCTCCCTGGCTTCGATGAGCATCCGAAAGCCGCCGAGCACGAGCGTCTGGTCGTCGGCGAGCACCACGCGGACGCTCATGGCGCAGACTCGAGCGGCAGCCGGGCGTGCACGCGGTAGCCGCCGCGCGAGAGCGGCCCCGCCTCCAGGCTGCCGCCGATCAGCGACGCGCGCTCGCGCATCCCGACGAGCCCGAGCCCGGCGGTCTGCGCGTCGTCCTCGGGGGCACCGCACCCGTCGTCGCGCACGTCGACCTCGACGGTGTGGGCGCCGTAGCGCACGGTCACCTGGGCGCACGACGTCCGCGCGTGGCGGAGCGTGTTGGTCAGGGCCTCCTGGACGATCCGGTACGCGGGAGAGTTCGACACCGGCGGGCAGGGCCGTCGCGTGCCCCTCGCTGCGCACGACGACTTTGAGGCCGCCCGCACGCAGGAGCTCGGCGAGCTCCTGAAGGCGTCAAGCCCGGCTGCGGATGGGCCGGGCCTGCCGGCTCGCCGGGCCGTACGGCACCGAGCAGCCGGCGAAGCTCGCCCAACGCATCACGTCCCGTCTGCTCGATCGAGCGCAGGGCGCGCGCGCCTGAATGGGACGGGCGTCGCAG
>JACCYI010000279.1 GCA_013696535.1 Solirubrobacterales bacterium | reverse complement strand
GTACGGCAGGTTCACGTCGCTGCCGTCGCCGGTGCGCTTCTGCACCATGGCGAGGGCGGCGGCCCTGCCGACGGCCTTGCCGGCGGCGATCTCGGCCGCCGACGCCGAGGCACCGATCCCGGTCAGGGCGCTCGACAGCTCGCCCGCGAGGTCGACGGTGGTGCCGGGGAAGGCGGCGGCCAGCGTGTCGTGGGCGGCGTGGGCGATGGCGGAGTCCAGCGACGCGCTCGAAGACGCCGCGACCGTCACGAGGTAGGGCTCGTGGGTGGGGACGATCGAGTTGACTGCGTCGTAGACGGCGCCATGCATCATCGCGCCTCCGCGGGCGATCGGGCCGGGCGGCCCGCCGATCTGGCGGATGACGTCGAGCAGGACGTCGTTCCAGTGGGTCACGGCATCAGGCATAGCGGTGCTCCTTGGGTCGGTGCCGCCGGGTCGGCGGGCGATGGCACCTGGACAGAGCGCCGAGCCGTCAGGCTGATACACGACAACGCTTCCCGGGGACGGATTCGAGCGCTGACGCAGCTGCGGCGATGAGCCGGCTCGGGTTGCGCCTCCGTGGGACGGTCCCTGAGAGGCTCCCCCCGGCGAGATCTGCAAGCGGTTCCGCGAGGCGCGCGGCCAGTGGGCGATCAGCCTGTTCGATTTCTTCGAGTAGCGCTATCGCTGACGTCAGTCAAGGCGAGGTCCTCGAACTTGTCGTCGAGGTATGTCGTAGAGCGCGTCGGGCTGGCTCACGGGCTTGGGCTCCTCTCAGGCCGGCGGTACCAAGCCGAGGCATTGTCATGCAATGCCCGTCGGGCGTGGACGGGATCGAGCGCGTTGCGAAGTACGTCGATGTCCGACCGCGCGAAGGGCCGCGGTGAGCGGGTGGACGGCGGATCGGTGCCGAACATGAGCGCATCGGGGTTCACCTCGGCGATGGCTTTCAGCGTGACGGGCACATCGAAGTCGACCCGGCCGAAGCCAGTCGCCTTGACGCGGGCGCCGCGTTCGACGAGCCGCAGCAGGGAGCGAAATCCGACCGGGTCGACTCGCGCAAGGGCCCATGCCACTCGAAGTGCGTCAGGCACCGTCCCTTATGCAGGTGCCCGTCCATTGCAGCTGGGGTCATCCATCGAGCGCGGATGTGTCACGCGTGGCAGACGTGAGCGGGCGGTGCAGGATTTGTCGGCTGTTCGGGGCGATGTCGCGGACCGAGGGACGGCGGGCGCTTCGAATCGCAGCCGTCGTTCGATGTTGGCACAGACTTCACCGAGTGCTTCGCGCCGGGCCGGGTCGAGGGGTCCAAGAAGAGGCGCCGCACGTCGATGACATGGTCGGCAGCCCGGCTGAGGGTGTCCCATCCGGTGTGTATGAGGCAGGCACGGTGCCTAGCGTCGGCTTCGTAGCGCTCACGTGACACAAGTCCGTGGTCTTCGAGGCCGCCGGCCAGCTTGAGTTGCACGAGCACGTCGAAGTTTGCGAGGGGCATTTCATGGGCGCAGTGAGCATGGTGCAGAACGGCATGACCGCCGAAGTCGTCGCCCTGGGCTTCGCGCTCGGATCCCCCGAATTCCCCGCAAGCCGCCGTGTACGCCTACATCTCGCCGGCGCCGGACGGCTTGGAGACCGTCGACTTCGGCCCGGGCGCGATGTGGCTACCCGACGCCGGGCTCGTCGTCTTCCCATGGGAGGCGGTTCGCACTGCCGCCGATCCGCAGGAGGCGGTGGTCGCCTTCGCCGATGCGGTCCACGACACCGCTGTCAGCTTCGGCGGCTAGCCGCCCCGACCTCATAGGCCCTCGCGTCGACGGCTGGCATGCCAGCCGCGTTCCTCCGGCGCCCGGCGCCTGTCGCCTGAGGCACGGCTGAGCTCCAACAAGCCTGGACCAGACCGCGACGTTTCAGTGATGGGGGTGTGTGTTGCGGCGCAGGGCGAGGGAGGCGACGGCGGCGAAGCGCTCGATGGTGGCGGCCTCCTCTGCACTGAAAGGCACCCAGCTGCCTGATCGGTAGACGTTGAATACGCCGAGTGGTTGACCGTGTGCGGCCATTGGGCAGCTGACGAGCGCTTCAGCTTCTTCTTCGGTGCCTTGTACTCGGACTGAGTTGGGGTCGAGATCGGAGCGCGCGATATTGCGCATGCGGCCCTCCTGGAGTACGGCGCCGGTGATGCCTTCGGTGGCGGGAAAGCGTTCGCGGCTGGTTTCAGTAACCCAGTGTCTGTCGGCGTGCACAGCGGACAGCATGTCGTCGATCGGGTCGAGGCCGTAGACGACGAGGTCGTCGTGCGGTACGAGCGCTTGAAGCCGTTGGCCGAGGGCTTTGAAGATGCTGGGCATCGAGGCGCCGTCGGTGATGATGCCGGCCACTTCGAGCAACGGCTCGAGCACGCGAGCAGCGTTCGTGGGCGCCGTGACGCTGCCGCCTGGTCGCGGCTGCTTTGCGAAGGCACTGGTCTGGTGGTCGTGAAGCCAAGCTGCGACGTGGACGGCTGGAAGCGGCCGGCTGATCAGGTATCCCTGCGCGAGGTGGCAGCCGAAGTAGCGTAGGCGCTCGAGGTGCTCGAGGGTTTCGACTCCTTCGGCCACGACGCGCAGTCCGAGCGAGCGGCCGAGCTCGACGGTGGAGCGGACGATGACGGCGTCGTCGCGGTCTGAGAGCAGGTCCATGACGAAGGATCGGTCGATCTTGAGCTCTTGGACCGGGAGCCGCTTGAGGAGCGCCAGCGAGCTGTAGCCCGTGCCGAAGTCGTCGAGGGAGAGTGCGACGCTCAGTTCGCTGAGCTGCGCGAGGGTGTCGAGTACTCGTCCCGGTTCACGCATCACCGTGCTTTCGGTGAGCTCGAGTTGCAGGGTGTTCGCTGAGGTTCCATGGGCTTGTAGCTGAGCGGCGACTTGGCCGGGGAAGTCGGCGTCGAGGAGGTCGGCGGCGGAGACGTTGACGGCCACTTTGAGTTCGATCCCGGTTCGCCGCCATGCACGTTGCTGGCGCAGGGCGCGATCGATGACGGCGAGCGTGAGGTCGTGCATCAACGCGTGCTGCTCGGCCAGTTCGAGAAACTGGTCGGGCATCAGGAGCCCGTGCTCGGGATGTTGCCAGCGCACGAGCGCCTCTACGCACTTGACTTGTCCTGAGTCCAGATCGACTTGCGGCTGGTAGTGCAGCTGTACCTGGTTGGAATCTGCGAGTGCCGGGCGTATCTCAGCCACCAGTGCGAGTCGCTGGCGGGAGTTGCCATCTCCGTCGGCGGCGTAGAGCTCGACACCGGTACCGCGTTGCTTGGCACGGTACATCGCGACGTCGGCGTGACGGAGCAGATCGCCGCGGCGGATGCCGTGCTCGGGGCTACACGCGATTCCCATGCTGACCTGGGTGTGCGTGGTGATTCCGTCGAGTTCGACCGGGCGATCGAGCGCCGCTCGCAGGCGCCCGGCCTCGATGAGGGCCGCGTGCGGGCCGCAAGACAGCAGGGCGACGAATTCGTCGCCGCCGAGTCGCGCCAAGGTCGTGTGCGGTAGGCAGCTCCGGAGCCGGTGGGCGACCTCTACGAGCAGCTGATCGCCCGCGTGATGGCCGAGGGTGTCGTTGACCTCCTTGAAGCGGTTGAGGTCGAGCAGCAGCAGCGACAGGACCGCCGACTCGTCGTGCACGTCCTTCAAGGCGGCTTCCAGGCGCAACGACAGGCCGCGACGGTTGAGCAAGCCGGTGAGCTCGTCCGATTCCGCCAGACGCCGGCTCTCATAGAGGTTCTGTACGTCACGCACCACAAGCGCCACTCGCATGGCGGCGACCAGGACCGTGGCGATCGCGAGGCCGACCGCCACGACGGGCATCTCCGACGTCACTGCTCCGTAGGCGAGAAGGGCGATTGCCGAGATGGTGAACAGGGCGGGAAGCACGTGCTCCCCGCGCCCCGGGATGTGCGCGGCGGGAGGCCGCGGGGTCTGCCAGGCAGCTAGCGCGATGCTGCCCATGGCCACCGTCCACAGCAGGTCAAGCGGCCCACCGTTGGTATAGGACCCCGTCGCGGCGAGGAACAAGTAGGAGGTGTCGGCTACTGCGTTCGCGCTCAATCCAGCGATGAGCACGACCCACGCCCGGCCGGGGTAGCCGCCGGTCAGGGCCAGGGTCGCGACGCACAGCGCGAGCAACATCAAGTCCCCGACGGGGTACGCGACGTTGACTATGACGGTGAGCGGCGCGCCCTGAGTCTCGACGAGGATCGGACCCAGCAGCAGACCGGCGACCAGCGTCGCCAGACCTAGGCCGCTCACGAGCCCGTCGAGCGCAACCGCCCGCGGCATGTCACGGAGGCGCGCGCGGATCAACAGCGCGATGCCGACGTAGGTGGGCAGGAAGTAGGCGGTCCACGGTAGATCAGACCAGGACGGATACGGTGGCTCACCCGGGCCGAGATACAGCGCATACCCGAGCACGTTCCCGAGCGAGAGAAGTAAGAGAGACCCGGTCAGGCACCACCAAGCCGCTCCTTCCGTCTCGACGTGATGCGCGCGCAGGCCCGTAAGTACGGCCGCCACGACGCCTACCAGTACGTAGACAAGATTCGCGGTCTGGACCATCGTCGCCGACGTCGTGGCGAGGCCACTCAACGTCAAGAGGGCGTGCACCGCCGCCCCGATCAACAGCAACGCGAACAGCAGGCTGACGAGGCGCCGGCAACCCGCACCCAGCGACCAGGCATGCTGAGCGCCGCTCAATACGAGAAATCGCACACCTCGGTTATCGACCCCGACGTCGGATCCCTCAGCATTGAGTCGCGTGCGGAAGTGGACGAGCCTGTGCGACGATCCGGCCATGGCTCAGGAGAACACCGCCGGGCCTGCCGCGCTGCTGCTCACCGCCACCGTTGCTCGCCGGCACTACCTTGATGGCGCGAGCAAGCGCGACATCGCTTCGGAGCTCGGTCTCAGTCGGTTCAAGGTAGCCCGATTGCTCGAGCAAGCGCGCTCCAGCGGTCTCGTGCGAATCGAATTCGACTGCCACGCCGGGCTCGACCTCGACCTGTCGCTGCGCCTCCAGGCGGCGTACGGCCTGCGCCATTGCGTGGTCGTCGACGGTCCCGAGGACGACGACGAGCTGTTGCGGGCGGGCGTTGGCCGCGCCGCGGCGAACCTGCTCACCGAGATCGTCGCTGACGATGACGTTCTGGGGCTGGTCTGGGCCCGATCTCTCATGGCGATGCGCACCTCGCTCGCACAGCTCGCCCCGTGCACGGTGGTCCAGCTCACGGGCGCACTCTTCCGTCCGGATGTCGAGGAGAGCTCCGTGGAACTGGTGCGCGATGTCGCGCAGCTCTCCGGCGGGCAGGCCCACTACTTCTACGCGCCCATGATCGTCCCCAACGCGGCGACCGCCCGGGCGATGCGCACCCAGCCCGAAATTGCCCGGGCACTGGAGATGTCGCAACAGGTCACCAAGGCGGTGGTCGGGGTGGGTGCCTGGCGAGCTGGCCTCTCGACGGTGGCGGACGCGCTCACCGAACTCGAGCGGCGCGAGGCGTACGAGCTCGGCGTTCGAGCCGAGCTCGGCGGCATACAGCTCGATGCCGAAGGGCAACCCGTGACCACCTCGCTGACCGATCGCCTCATCGGCATCGATGCTCAGCACTTGCGGGCTGTGGACGACGTCATCGGCCTCGTCTATGGCTCCGAGAAGGCGCAAGCCGTCCGGGCCGCTCTCCGGGGTGGCTTCCTCAAGAGCGTCGTCACCCACGGCGCGCTGGCCCGAGCGCTCCTGGCGTTGTGAACCGCGTGCCCCGGAAGGGCACCGAGATCGTCCTGCAGGGCGGAACCACCAACGAGGGACGAGTCAGCCGCGTCGGTGCGACGGTTCGGCGCCCCGAGCGCGACACGAGCCCCGCCACCCGGGCCCTGCTCGACCACCTCGAGCGGGTGGGCTTCGACGGGGCGCCCCGCCACCTGGGTCGGGACGACCAAGCCCGCGAGATACTCACCTACGTCGACGGTGATGTGCCGGTCGAGCCGTACCCGGAATGGGCGCTCAGCGACGAGGCGTTGGTAAGCGTGGCAGAGCTCCTGCGCCGCTACCACGAGGCGGTCGCCTCCTTTGACTCGTCCGGTCACGCGTGGCCCCGTGCGGTGCCCCCGGCGTTCCGCGGCCGCCTGCTCTGTCACAACGACCCGAACCTGGACAACGTGGTCTTCTCGGCCGGCCGCGCGGTGGCTCTCATCGACTTCGATCTCGCCGGTCCCGGCTCTGCGGTGTGGGAGGTCGCTTGCGCGGTACGGCTCTGGGCGCCGCTCCGCGACGAGCGTGACGCGCCCGAGCCGTTGCGAGGTCGTTCGCTCAGTCGCTTGAAGCTCTTCGCCGACGCCTACGGCCTCACGAAGCGTGACCGCGACAAGATCCCGATGGCGGTGCGATCCGCGCACGCCTGGGCTTACGACGTCGTCCGGGACGCGGTCGACGACGGTCACGCAGCCTTCGGGCGCCTGTGGGACGACGGCGGCCGCGCGCGCGCCGAACGCACGGCCCACTGGCTTGAGGCGAACGGGAAGCCGATGTGTCAGGCGCTTAGCCCTCCGGCTTGACATCGGAACTCAGACCGTCCACCCTCCTAATCTCAAAGGAGCGAGGAGACGCTCATATGAGCGCTAGGAATGAGGGGGGTGACAACCAGGGTGACCACGGTCTCGAGCGAGGCGCTGCCGGCGCTTGCCGCGTCGGCAGCCGTACCCGGCTATGACCGGCGGGGTGTGACCGTCGGCGTCGTGCACGTCGGCGTGGGCGGCTTCCACCGCGCACATCAGGCGCTGTACCTCGACCGCCTGATGGAGAAGACGGGTGACCTGGCCTGGGGGATCTGCGGCGTCGGCCTGCTTCCAGGAGATCGGGCGATGAAGGAGGCACTCGATGCGCAGGATTGCCTCTACACCGTGGTCGAGAAGCATGGCGACGGGACGCAGGAGGTCCGCGTCGTGGGCTCCCTGGTCGAGTACCTGTTCTCCCCTGACGGCCCCGAGGCGGTCATCGAGCGAATGGCCTGCGAGGCCACCCGCATCGTCTCACTCACCATCACGGAGGGCGGCTATGCGATGGATCCCGAGGATGCCGACATTGCTCACGACGTCGCCCGCGACGAGGCGCCCCGGACGACATTCGGCCTGATCACCGAGGCGTTGCGCCGCCGGCGACAGCGCAACGTCGCGCCCTTCACCGTCATGTCCTGCGACAACCTTCCAGGCAACGGGCATCTCACTCGGGATCGCCTGATCGCCTTCGCCAGGCTGCGCGACCCGGAGGTCGCCGAGTGGATCGAGCGCGAGGCATGTTTCCCGACTTCCATGGTCGATCGCATCACCTCGGTGACCACGGACGACGACCGGGCCCAGCTCGGCGAGCGCCACGGGATCGAGGACCGCTGGCCCGTGGTCTGCGAGCCCTACACGCAGTGGGTGCTCCAAGACGCCTTCTCCGCGGGGCGTCCTGCGCTCGAGTCCGTCGGCGTCCAAGTCGTCGAAGATGTCGAGCCGTACGAGCTGATGAAGCTGCGACTGCTCAACGCCTCCCACCAGGCGCTCGGCTACCTCGCCTATCTCTCCGGCTACCGGCTCGTCCATGAAGCGGCGCAGGACCCGCTGTTCGGCGGATTCCTCCTCGGCTACATGAACGAAGAGGCGACGCCCACCCTGCCCTCCGTGTCGGGGATCGACCTCGAGGAGTACAAGCAGACGCTCATCGAGCGCTTCTCCAACCCTCACGTCGGCGACACGGTCGCTCGTCTGTGCGCCTACGGCTCAGACCGCCTGCCGACCTTTCTGCTGCCCGTCGTCCGGCATCAGCTCGAGACGGGCGGGGAGATCCGACGCTCCGCAGCCGTCGTCGCCGCCTGGGCGCGCTACGCGGAGGGGGTCGACGAGGACGGCGAGCCGATCGAGGTCGTCGACGCTCTCAGCGACCGGCTGACCGAAAGCGCCGCGCGCCAGCGCACCGACCCAGACGCGTTTCTCGAGGATCGCGAGCTCTTCGGCGACCTCGTCGATGAGGAGCGCTTCGTCGCGGCCTTCCGCGCGGCACTGACCTCCCTCCATGAGCAGGGCGCACGCGTGACCATCCAATCGTTCGCCGAGACCACTCAATGACAGACGACTCCAACGGAGACTCCATGGCTGCCGCAAAGAACACGAACATGAGCGGCCTCACCGGCCGTCTCGGATTGGCCGCCGCGGTCTCTGCCACCGCTGCGGTGCTCTACGGCTACGACACCGGGATCATCTCGGGCGCGCTGCTGCAGATCGAGGACGACTTCAACGTCGGCAGCACTTGGAAGCAGCTCATCGCCGCGAGCATCCTGCTCGGCGCGATCATCGGCGCGCTCGTCTGCAGCCGGGTGTCCGAGGCGCGGGGCCGTCGCGGGACCATCCTCTTCATCGCGGTGATCTTCGTCGCCGGGGCGATCGCCTGCTCGGTGGCCCCAGACAAGTGGACGCTCTCGCTCAGCCGGATCGTGCTCGGCTTCGCGGTCGGCGGCGGGACGCAGGTCGTCCCGATGTACGTTGCCGAGCTCGCTCCCGCCGCGGTACGTGGCCGGCTCGTGCTCACCTTCCAGGTGGGGATCGGCGTCGGAATCGTCCTCTCGACCATCGTCGGCGCGACGGAGGCCCTCGACTGGCGCGTCGCGATCGGCATCGCCGCCGTTCCCGCGGCGATCATGTTTTTTCTCATGCTGCGGCTCCCCGAGAGCCCGCGCTGGCTCGTCAAGCACGACGATGCCGACGAGGCTCGCAATGTCCTGACGAGGCTTCGCCCGGAGGGCGACGATGTCGACGCCGAAGTCCAGGAGATCGTCGACGTCGAGAAGGAGGAGCGCGAGGCGTCCACGAGCGGCTGGGACGGGCTGCGCAAGCCGTGGGTCCGGCCCGCGCTGATCGTCGGGTGCGGGATAGCGGTCTTCACGCAGCTCTCGGGGATCGAGATGATCATCTACTACGCCCCGACGATCCTGACCGACAACGGCTTCTCGGACACGGCCGCGCTCCGCGTCAGCGTCGCGCTCGGCGTCACCTACCTGGTGATGATGTGCGTCGGGCTCTCGATCGTGGACCGCGTCGGACGCAGGCGCCTCACGATGATCATGGTGCCCGGGGCAGCGCTGAGCCTGATCGCCCTCGGTGGGATCTTCGTCTTCGAGCTCGACGGCCCGAGCACCACCGGGCTCATCATCGCCTGCCTCATCATCTTCATGTTCTTCAACGCGGGCGGGCTGCAGCTCATGGGCTGGCTGACCGGCTCGGAGATCTACCCGCTGGCTGTCCGCTCGGCGGGAACCTCCGCACAGTCTGCCACCCTGTGGAGCACCAATCTCCTGATCACGCTCACCCTGCTGACGATGATCGAGGGGATCGGTGTCGGCGAGACGTTCTGGGTCTATGCGGCGTTCAACATCGCGGCGTTCATCTTCGTCTACCTGCGGATGCCCGAGCTCACCGGCCGCAGCCTCGAGCAAATCGAGGGCTCGCTGGCCGCGGGCCACTTCCGTCCGAACGACTTCGAGCGCCAGACGGCACCGGAGGTGGCCGCCTGAGGCCTGTCGACGCAGCTCGCCGACCGGGGCGTGTCGCAGGGCACGCGTCGTAGGATGTAAGGACTATGACTCAGCGACGTCAAGTTTTTCGTGTCTCGCCAGGCGATGAAGACCTACAAAGGGTTGCGGCCGCGGTTGAGGATCTGGACCGCTCTCGGCACTTGCCGGTGACCGACGAGAGCGAGTCGTTGAGCCGTTCGGCATACGTGGATCTGCTCGGGCGGGTCGGTTCGCTACCCGAGGGGAGCAAGGACTACTACGCCGCACGGCGAGAGAACGCCGGCTCCAAGCGAGAGAACCGCAATGGGAACGGCGGTGGGCATGGGGAGGGCCGTATGGGGCCAGTCACGAGAGTCTGGCCTTCAGACGGTGAGCACATCTCTCCATAGAGGACCTCACCAAGTGCCGGCGCGGGGCGTGGGCTGACAGGGAGCGGGACGATGTATCACCGTCCCCCCACTGTGCTCCTCACAGTCATGCAACCGGCCGCACAGAACCCCTTCGAAGCGACCCGCTCCAACGACGCCTTCGATCGCGGTGACGCGCGACGTCATGGTCCGGGACGGCCGGCGCCGATCACGCCCCCGCGACACACTCACCAAGTGCGCTGCTTCGCGACACCGACTGTGCAGGAGATCCCGCGTCCGGTCGCGTCGGTCGACGACACCGCCTGGTAGCCGTCGAGACCGCTCACCGCACAACGCCCTGCGCCGTCGCGTTCGACCCCGATCTGGCGCTGCCAGCGAGCACGTCACGGATGAGCAGGGTGGTGCCGGCCAACCCGGCACCGAGGACGGCAACGGCGACGGCGAGGGCGAGGCGGCTCGGTCGTGGAAGCTGCCGGCCTGCGAAGCCGGGCGCCGGCGACGGGTCGGCCTTCCACTTGGCGTGGTGCCGCCCGGCCCAGTCGGCGGGCACGGTGCCACGCAGGATGCCCTCCAGCGCCGGACGGGTCGCGGGGGCGAAGGCCATGTACACGTGTCCGACGACCAGTCCCCCGGCGATGAACATGGCAACGTCGTGCAGCGCGATCGTGCCCTGGAAGCGGAGGGCGGTGTTGCGCTCGCCGAGCCAGAGCAGCGCACCCGAGACCGTGAACAGCACCGCGAGCGCCACCTGAAGGATCGCATGGGCTTTCTGGCCGGCGTTGAAGCGGCCCTGAAGGGCTGGACGACGCCTCAGCCAGCGTAGGTCGTCGTCATCGAAGCACTCGATCTGGCGGCGCGTGCGTCGTAGCGCGGCGCGATCGCCGAGGATCACGACGAGAAGGAGCGCAGTCAGCCACGCGCACGCGGCGGCGAGATGGACGGCTTTCATCAGCGGCCGGGCCGAGATCGCTTGGGCGAGGAACGGCAGATAGAGCACGAGCCCGGTGGCCAGCATCACGGAGAACGCACCGGCGTTGAGCCAGTGCAGCGCACGCTCCGTGCCGCCGAAGCGGTGGACGCGCCGCTCGTCAAAGCCCATTCGAACCGCCGACCCACGCGTCTCGGTCGTATCCGCGCTGTTCCCAGTAGCCGTCGGTCACGCGTCGGGTGACCACGATCCGATCGAGCCACTTGACGCCCTTGTAACCGTACATCCGAGGCATCACGACGCGGGCCGGAGCCCCGTGCTCGCGCGTGAGCGGCCGGCCGTCCATCGCGTGGGCGAGCATCGCGTCCGGTGCCATCGCCTGGGCCAGCGTGAGGGTGTCGACGTAGGGCTCCTCGGCGGACACGAACTCGAGCGCGTGCGCTCCGCGCCGTGGGCGAGCCGCCGCGAGGAGGTCGGCGAAGCGCACGCCACTCCACCGCACCCCCTCGACCGACCATCCCGTGACGCAGTGGAAGTCGGACGTCTGCTCGGCCTGCGGGAGCGCTCGGAGCTCCGCGTAGGTGAACTCGATCGGGCGCTCGACGAGCCCGTCGATCCGGAGGCGCCAGCTCGCGGGCTCAAAACGCGGATACGGCGGGTTGACCGCGTAGATGCGCCAGCCCTGCCCGAACGGGACCGCTGCGCGCAACGGTTCGGGAACGGCGCGCGTCGCCTGCGAGACGAGGTCGAGCGCGTCGCCTCCCCAGGCCAGCGACGTGAGCCCGACGCCGACGATGCCGAAGAAGGCCCGCCGCCCGATAGCTCCTCCTTCGTCGCCGTCGCTATGACTCGAAGAGGACGACATCGCTCGAAGAGTGGCAGCCGGGCGACGAGCCGGGCTTACAGAATCCTGACGCTTGTGACCGGGCCTGGATCGATCGTTCAGGGTTCGGGCCTCGAGAAGGAGTGTCGAGTCGTCGGTGTGGGGTGGCGCGTACGCCCTCAGAGTGAGAGCATCTTCGTCCCCCATCGCGAAGGAGATGCAGCCATGGAGGCCTCCACCACCCAAGCCCGGATACTGGTCGTGGCCCACCGCACCGCCGCGACTCCGGCTCTGATCGCCGCGGTGCGTGAGCGCGCCGTGCGAGGTCCGGCTGAGTTCACCCTCCTGGTACCAGCCGCTGCGCACGGGCTCGACCGCCTCGCCGAGCCCGACCAGATCGGCTCCGACGAGGCTCAGGACACGCTCGACCTGGCACTCCCCCTCCTCGAGGAGGCTGCGGGCGGTCGGGTCGGAGGCATCATCGGCGGCGCTCAGCCTCTCGACGCCGTGACCGACGCGGTCAACCAGCACGGCTTTGACGAGATCATCATCTCGACGCTCTCGCCCAGGGTGTCGCGCTGGCTACGTATGGACGTCCCAAATCGCCTGAAGGTTCTCGGCAAGCCGATCACCACCGTGTCAGCGTCGGGAGCGAGCGCCACGTGATGGCCGGTCCGCCGGGGTACTGACGCGTCCGCGACGTCTTCGCGTATCTCGCCGGCGCGCTATCCGACGCGGCGTTCGTGTCCTTCCCATTCCTTGTCGCGTAGCGCCTTCTTTTGAACCTTCCCGGTCGAGGTCTTGGGGATCTCGAGGAATTCGACCGAGGCGGGGCGCATGTAGCCGGGCAGGCGCTCCTTGGCGAAGGCCAGGACTTCCTCCTCGCTGAGCTCCTCGCCCGGGCTGACCTCGACGAAGGCCTTGGGCCGCTCGCCCCACTTCTTGTCGGGGGTGGACACGACCGCCACCGCGACGACGGACGGATGCTCGCCGATGGCCTGCTCCACCTCGATCGTCGAGATGTTCTCGCCACCTGAGACGATGATGTCCTTCTTGCGGTCGCGCAGTTCGACATAGCCGTCGGGATGGCGCACCCCGAGGTCGCCCGAGTGATACCAGCCGCCGGCGAGCGTGTCCGCCGTCTGTTCGGGATCGTTGAAGTAGCCCGTCATGACGTTGTTGCCGCGCATGAGGACTTCGCCCATCGACTTGCCGTCGGCCTCGACGTCGCTCCCGTCGTCGGTGACCACGCGAACGGGATCGGCGATGACGTAGTGCACGCCCTGGCGGCCGAGCAGGACGGCCTGCTCGCCGAGCGGCAGATCCTTCCACTCCTCCTGGCGTTCGCAGACCATGTAGGGCCCGTTGAGCTCCGTGGCCCCGTACACGTGAATCGGACGGAGCCCGGACTCGGTGAGTCGGGCGAACAACTCCGGCGTGGGAGGGGATCCCGAGACCGTGGTGATCACCTCACGGTCGAGCTTGTGGGCCTTGTCGTGGTCGAGCAGGGACGCCTGGACCGTCGGCGCGCCGTTGTAGTGCGTGATGCCTTCGTCGTCGATCAGGTCCCAGATGCGGCCCGGATCGACCTTGCGCAGGCACACGTGGCGCCCGCCGACCGCGGTCACGGCCCACGTGAAGCACCAACCGTTGCAATGGAACATCGGCAGCGTCCATAGGTAGACGCTCTCAGACGTCAGCTGGGTTTCGATCACCTCTCCGAGCGCGTTGAGATACGCGCCGCGGTAGTGATAGACGGCGCCCTTGGGCTGGCCGGTCGTTCCAGACGTGTAGTTGATCGAGATCGTGTCGTCCTCGTCGTCGAGCCAGTCCGGCAGCGGTCCGCCGCGCCTTCGGCGAGAAACACCTCGTATGGGTCGTCAGGGGAGCCGGAGTCGTCGATCCGGACGGTGCGCTCGACGGAGTCCGACGGCTCTGCGAGGTGCTCGAATTCGTGGTCGACGAAGACGAAACGCGCACCCGAGTGCTCCAGGATGTAGCCGATGTCCTTGGGATTGAGGCGGTAGTTGAGCGCGACGAGGACACCGCCGGCCGCCGGCACGCCGTAGTGCGCCTCGAGCAGCGCCGGCGTGTTGGGTGAGACGAACGCCACCCGATCGCCGCGCTCGAGCCCGGCGCCCTGAAGGGCGGAGGCGAGGCGATTGACCCGGTCGCCGAACTCCCGGTAGGTGTAGCGCC
This sequence comes from Solirubrobacterales bacterium, assembly GCA_013696535.1. Next base: position 8,119 of record JACCYI010000279.1, on the reverse strand, counting down.
AATCCTCGTGCACCACGGCCACCTTCTCGGGGTAGACGGCGACGCTGCGCTGCAGGAAGCTCAGCGGGTTGAGCTCGGTTCGATGCGCGCGCCGGACGTCGGCGTCCTCGCTGGCCACGTTGCTCTCCTCTTCGGCGACGCTCTCCCCCGACCCCCGCGGTAGGCGGGATGCAGGCTGGTCTGGTGACGGCGCGAGCTTATAGGCCACCGATCCCCAGCTCACCCCGTTGAACGGTCTCCGCTTCAACCGTGGTCAGCAACCTGCGTGTCGCGTGAGCATCGCGCGGTAGCGACGCATCGTCGCGTGCTGCATGTCGGCGTGTGTCTGGTTGCGCAAGGACGGGACCAGCTCGTGGTGGTGCGGCGAGCTGCGGCTCTCGTTGTGGCCGATGACGTCCTTCAAGCTGATGCGGTGGCGGCAGCGCAGCCAGTTCGTCAGTTGGAGAGAAGAACGCAGTTGGCGGGCGTTGCTCATAACCTGGGCGTCTGAGAAGCCGACGTGCTCGATCCCGAGGGCGGTGTAGTTCAAGCCGACCGTGTGCCGGCACATGATTCTCAACGAGACCAAGCTGAAGATGGTGCCGTCGCGGTCGATGAGGAAGTGCGCGCAGGTGCCCGGAAGCTCGTGCAGTTCCGGATCTGCCACATCGGGCGCAAAGGTGTTCCAGGCTGCTCGGGCGGTCGAGGTGACGGTGTAATGCTCGACGATGACCTGCGGGCTCTGAAGCCGGTAGGTGGTCAGGCCGTAGTGGCGCCTAGCGTAGGCGGCCATCTCCTTTCGGCGCTTGGCGCCGAACGGAATGCGCCAGGGCACGATGCGCGGGCGAGGGAGCCCGCTAGCACTGGCTTGGCCGGACGCGACGCGAGTCGCTGTCACGGCGGGCGTACGGGGGTTAGTCCGTGAAGCGGCGGTAGGGCTCGCCTGCCAGCCGAAAGAAGTTGCAGCGGCTGACACGGCAACGCAAGCCGCGACCAAGCCGCGTCTGACCCATTGCACGCTAGCCGCTCGGGCCGAATCGTTCGGTCTTGATGCGATCCGGCGTGTAGCCGGCAGTCATGAGGTGTTCAGCGGCCGTCTCGACGAAGCCGTGCGATCCGCAGACGAACGCGGGACCCGAGTCAAAGGCGACGTCGGCCACGAGTGCGGCGTCGATCCGGCCATCGACGCGTGAGAGGCGGACGGTGGTCTCTGGACCGAGCTCGGTTCTGAAGAAGACATCTTCCGGCGTGCGCACGCTGTAGAGCAACCGGGTCGGAACGGTGGGCGCGGCGCGCCGACGATGGCGGAGCATCGCCATGAGCGGCACGACGCCCGAGCCGCCGCCGACCAGCAGCAGCGGGCTCTCGCCACGCCAGACGAAGTAGCCGCCGATAGGCCCGCGGAGCTCGACCTTGTCGCCCGGCTCGAGCACGTCGGTGAGGTACGGCGAGACCTCCCCGTCCATCAGCCGCTCGACGGTCAGCTCGACGTGGTCGGTGGTCAGCGGCGACGAGGCGATCGAATAGGAGCGCTGCGCGGTGTAACCGTCCGGCGCGGTCAGCCGGACGTCGTAGTGCTGGCCCGGTAGGTGCGGGGCGAATGCAGGAAGCGCGAAGCGGATCGTGCGCACCGACTGCGTCTCGGCCCGGATCGCTTCGACGGTGGCGATCTGCCACTCAGTCACCCGAGTAGCGCTCTTCGCGCCAGGGGTCCCCGTACATGTGGTAGCCGTTCTGCTCCCAGAAGCCCGCCTCGTCGTGATCCATCAGGCGCAATCCGCTCACCCATTTCGCGGACTTCCAGAAGTAGAGGTGGGGCACCAGCAGTCGAGCCGGGCCGCCGTGTTCGCGCGGCAGCGGGCCGTCCTCGTGCTCGAAGGCGATCCACGCCTTCCCGCCGCACAGATCCTCGAGCGGGAGGTTCGTCGTGTAGCCCCCGTAGGAGAACGCCATGGCGTGCGTAGCCGATGGGTCGGGCCGTGCGCGATCGAGCAGTTCATCGACTGAGACGCCGGTGAACGACGTGCCGAGCTTCGACCACGTCGTCACGCAATGGATGTCGCCGTCGAACGTGGTCTGGGGCAGCTCGTGCGCCTCCGCCCATGACCACTCGCGCGGCTCGGCGGCGAGGCCGTCGACACGCAGGCGCCAGTCGGACGGCTCGATCTTGGGCGTCGGCCCGGCGGTGAGCACCGGGAAGCCGGACTCGTAATGCTGCCCGGGGGGGATGCGATCCTCCAGCCCCTCGGGTGCGCGTCGGCGGCCGCCGAACCCGCGCGAGATGAAACCGACCATTCCCGAGACACTAGCGCCGTGCGAGCGGGGGCCGAGTGCTCAGCCCGGCCGACTCCAGACCACCGGGAACGATGTCCCGGTGGTCTGCGCTGCGGACGCGCGCTCAGTCGAGCGAGACTGCGACCTGTTCAAGGAGGTCCATCCCCTCCTGCATGCCGGCCTCCATCCCGGTGCCGATGATCGCGTCGCGCTCCTCCTTGCTCGCGAGCTGCATGAGGATCGTGAGGGTCGTGTGCCCATCCGCTTCGGTGAAGGTCGCGGTGTTCACGGCCTCCCCGTCGGGCATGCCCTCGTAGACCTCGGTGAAGACGATCCGCTCGTTGGAGGCGATATCGCGGTACTCGCCGTGGAAGGCCACCTCGAAGCCGCCTTCGGCCACCATCACGTATCGCCAGGCACCGCCGACCCGTAGGTCGATCTCCGCGATCGTCATCTCGCCGCGCCGGCCGCTCCACCAGCGCCTGACCAGCTCGGGCGTGGTGAACGCCTTGTACAGCAGGTGTTTGGGGGCGTTGAACTCCCGCGTAATGAGGATCTGCTCATCCGCGGGCAGCGTCACCTGCGCCGTCCCGCTATTCGTCACCGCCATCTCTTTCCTCCTTCTGTTTGAGTTCTTCCAACACGACGTCCAGCTTGTCGAACCGCTCCGACCACGAGCGCTCGTAGCTCTTGACCCAATCGTGGATGGGCTTGAGCGCGTGGCCGTTGAGCCGGTACAGCCGCTGCCGCCCTTCGTCGCGCACGTCAACCGCTCCCACTTCTCGGAGAACCCGCAGGTGCTTGGACACCTGTGGCTGAGCCAGCCCGAGCACGCGCACCAGGTCGTTCACGGGACGCTCTCCGTCGACGAGGACGTCAAGGATCTCTCGCCGCCGGGGCTCGGCCACCGCGTTGAACGCGTCTGTTGTGGTTGCCGCTCGTGCCATGGCGAATAATATATACCGATATGGGAATGTGTCAGGCCCGGAGTCGGGTCTGCTTCGACTCCGGCCACGACTTGACGGCCGCGGCAGCAAGGTCCTCGTCGGTCAGGGTGTTCGACCGGATCGGAAGTACGCCGACCTCGAGCCGGGCCCACGACGACGCGCTGACCGTCGGCCGCCCGATCGCCGACCGCTGACGATATGGCTTCAGTCGTCCCCGTCCCCGTCCCCGTCCCCGGCCCCGCCGCCGCCGCCGCGCGGCCACGGCCCTTCCCGCTCGAGTCAACGCCTCCGTCGTCGCCGCCTCCCGCTCCCGAGCCGCTCGAGTTCGACCGGGTCGGGACGGGTGTCGGTCCACCGCGGTTCGCGATGACGACGCCGGTGCCACCATGACGGCGAGGACGACGACGACGCGGACGGGGCGGCGACGACGACTGATCGCTGCCGGCCCGGGGCCGCTTCCACGACTCGGCGGGGAGAATCGGCCTCCCCGCCGGATGCGCTCCCTACCGGCGACTCAAGCGGCCGCCAGTCGCACATCGAGGACGATCTCGATGGTGTCGCGCACCTTCAGGGCACCCATGAAGGCCTTGTACGGCTTGATGCCCCATTCGCTTTGGGTGACCGGGATCCTCCCGGCCACGCGGCCGTCGCCGCTCACCTCGACGTCGAAGGCGGCCGGGCGTGTCGTGTCGGCCATAGTCAGATCGCCGCGGACCGTCACCCCACCGTTGCGCGGCCCGACCGCCGTGGAGGTGAACTCGATCGGCTTGCCGCGGAGGACCTTCTCGTCGATCGATCCGGCGATGTCCTTGCGGTCCTTGTCGGTGAGTGCCCTGGCGCCGTTATGCCCTTCACGGACCTCAAGCGAGCTGGGGTCGGCGGTCAGCCGGACCGACTGGATCGTGCCGTCCGGATCCACTTCCAGTGTGGCGTCCCACTTCACGACCTCGATGATGAGGTCGTGCCCGAGCTTCTGCGCGACACCCTCGCGATAGGTGTGGACCTTCAGCGTCCCCGCCTGGGGACCGACTCGCCGGGTTGCCATCGGCTGAATCGTAGTGGCTTGATTCCGACCGTAGGACGACTAGCCTCCGACCCGTGGACGACGATGCCATCCGCGCTCTGGTCGCGCGCTTGTCGCGACCGCACGCCTCGGGCGGGGAGGTCATCGAGCGCGCCGCGATTCTCGCGGCGGGCGCCGACTCAGTGGCCGTCCTGACGTGGATCGCGGCGCACAACGGCGAACCCGAGGATCTCGCGCCCAGAGCCACCGAGGGCGGGGGCTTGCACGGTGCGCGAGCCCACGAGAGCGAGGCGACGGATCCTCGAACGCCGCTGCGATACGTGTTTCCTCCCGGGGCGCTCTCATGAACTCCGGGGAATCCGGCGCCGAGAACACGCGCTCCGCCGAGACGGCGCCGACGATCACCGCCGCCTTCGCCGACGGTCCGATGAAGGGCGAGACCGTCGAAGCCGAGGTGGTCGAGGGTCGTGCGCCCAAGATCATCGACGTGCCCGCCGGGGACGGGAGTACCTGCCGATACTGCCTCGAGGAGTGGGTCCAGACGGGGGCGTCGGCAGAGTATTCCTTTCTCTACCGAGTCTGACCAGAACGCCTGAGCACCGGAGATGGAGCGGGCTCGGCCCTTCTCACCGTTCAGCAGAGGCGTCGATCTCACTCGTGCGCCTCCGCTCGGCGCGGCCGAGATGGTGCCGCGTGACGACCGCCGGCCGCTCAAGAAGGCCGAGTTCATCGCGCAGCACTTCATGACCCGGGCACCCCTGGTCGGTCACGGCGTCGGCACCCGCTACGTGCTCACGGGGATGGGCGACTACGCCTTCACACACCAACGGATGGGCCGTCAGTGACCCGCTGGTCCGGCGGATTGCCTGTCTGCGTCGATCGGCCGCCTCGTCTTGGTCAGACCAAAGCCTGTGGCCCCCCTTGAGCAATCTGACGACAAGCGGCTGGCGACTTCCGACCTCGGGCCAGCGAGCGGCCGCGTCGTCGAGGGCACGGGTGACCTCGTCGGTCTCGGTGATGGCCAGGCGAGGCCGGGCGGTCGGCATGACTGCGAGTGTGTAGCTCCGGCGCCGAAGGTGCAACACCGCTCCGATGGGTCAGGAACCGTCGCGCATATGCTTGGCGACGATGACGCGCTGAATCTCGTTCGTGCCCTCGTAGATCTGGGTGATCTTCGCATCGCGCATCATCCGCTCGACCGGGAAGTCCGTGACGTAGCCGTAGCCCCCGAGGATCTGAACGGCGTCAACCGTCACCTTCATCGCGTTGTCGGAGGCGAACAACTTGGCCATCGAGGTCCACTTGCCAAGGTCGGCCGGACGCTCGGGCCGGTCGGCCATGGAGCAGGCCTTGTAGACCAGCTCTCGGGAGGCGGCGGTGCCGGTCTCCATGTCGGCGAGTTTGAACTGCAGACCCTGCAGCTCGTTGATCGGCTTGCCGTACGCGACGCGCTCGGCGGCGTACCGGTTCGCGAAATCAGTTGCGCCCTGCGCGATGCCCACGGCCTGAGCGGCGGCGCCGAGCCGCGTGCGCTCGAGGGTCGCGAGGGCGACGCGCATTCCCCGCCCGACCTCCCCGATGACGTTCGCGGTCGGCACGCGGACATCTTCGAAGACCGGCGAGCCGGTCGGCGAGCCCTTGATTCCCAGCTTGTGCTCATAGCCGCCGACGGAGAAGCCCGGGCGGTCGGCTTCCACCGCGAAAGCGGTGACACGCGCGGCCTCACGGTCCGTCACGGCAAAGACGACGTAGAAATCGGCTACCCCGGCGTTGGTGATCCAGTTCTTGGCGCCGTTGATGACCCACTCGTCGCCGTCCTGAACCGCGTTCGTGCGCATGGCCGCGGCGTTCGAGCCCGCGTCGGCTTCGGAGAGCGCGAACGCGGGCGACCACTCGCCGGTAGCGCAACGTGGCAGGAGGCGCTCCTTGAGCTCATCGGAGCCGAAGAGCGCGATCGGCAGCGTCCCGAGCTCTTGGACCATGAGAATCAGCGCGCTCGAGGCGCACGCGCCGGCGATCTCCTCCACGGCGATCTGGAGCATCAGCGTCCCGGTTCCCGTGCCGCCGTACCGCTCGTCGAACGGTAGTGCCAGGACATCGTTCTCGGCGAGCAGCTTGCGGACGTCCCACGGATACTCGCTCGTCTCGTCGATCTCACGCGCGCGAGGCCGGATCCGGTCGTCGACGAGCTGACGGATCAGGGCCCGTAGATCCTTGTGCTCCAGGGGGATGTCGTAGAGCTCCGGGGTGATGACGTGATTCATGCTAGGAGCGTCGGGCAACGGTTGCCGAACTTGACGTCGGGTGTCGTGTCGTCGGCGTTCACCAGAGACGGCTGAACCGGCGAGAGCCCGGATACGTAGACGACAGCGATGACCTACGAAGTGGATGCGAACCGTACTCGTGGACTCGTGCTCGCCCTCGGCTTGAGGGTGGCCTGTCCGCCTAGGCGGGCGCCTTCCGGGTCATGAGGCTCTGCGTATGTTCCGCCGTCGCCCACAGGAGCCCGGCATGACCGCCCACGAGGCCCGCATCCAACTCCGCAGCCTCAGCGCCGAGCGCTTGGATGCCGCTGACGTCGGACTGGACCGCAACCACCTCTACCGATCCTCCCTTGACGACGACATCGCGACCGCGCGCCTTGCCTACGTCGGCCTCGCCGTGACGGAGATAGCGACACTCCGCGCCCGGATCGGCGGGCCGCAGGTCGGATGAACGCCACGCTTCGATCGGCACCGGCGGGCGGCCTACGAAGTGTAAGTGCCTTGATCTGCGCTTCACGTTGGGTAGCCATCATCACCCCATGAACCGAGTCGAGCTTGTTCCGGAGTACAGGTCGAACGGCACGGTGGTGCTTCGCGCCGTCGTCATCGGTCCGGTTGAGCGGCTGCGCCGGTTCGTTCGCCACTTGCTGCACGGCGTCTGACGCGGCGGAACGCCCCGGCTGCGAGTGCGGACGGGGCGAGCACGATGGCGAGGCCGGTCGTCTGGGCAATGGCGTCCGCCCTCGCAAGGCCCCCGAGGTGCGCCGCGTGCCAGGCCAAGTGGATAAGCCCGAATACCGCCCATGCGACGGCGAGAGGTATCACCAGGGCTCGCTGGGGTCGAGCCGCGGCCCAGCCGAACAGCACCGCGAAGGCGAGGTAGAAGCCCCCGACGTCCGTTGTGAGGTGCTCGTTGAACGGCGGCAGGGCAGCCACCCAACCACGGCCCAGCGGAAAGCCGTCGTAGAACGAATGCGGTGAGAGGGCGGCCTGGGCACCCACGGCCGTATTGCTCAGGGCCACGAAAGCCAGAGTCGCACGCAGTGCGACGATCACATGGCCCTCTGCACGTGGCGTAGCTTCTCCGGATTGCGGACGACGTCGAGCGCGACGATGCGCCCGTCGTCGATCGTGAAAGCGGTCACCGTAAGAATGCCCGAGGCTTCGGTCACGAGCAATCCCGGCGCACCGTTGACGTCAACGATCTCGACCTGCGAGGTGGACATCCCCTTGCGGGCGAGCGCCAGCAGCGAACGGCCCACACGGTCGGCTCCCACGATCGGCTTGCGGGCCGCGTTCACGCGTCCGCCGCCGTCGGAGCGCATGACCACGTCCGGGTCGAGCAGCGCCATCAGGCCATCCAGATCCCCTTCGGCGGCCGCCGCGGTGAAGGCCTCGACGACGCGGCGCTGCTGCTCGAGGCTCGCCGGGAAGCGCGGACGCTGCTCCATGACATGGCGGCGAGCGCGTGAGGCGAGCTGACGGGCGCTCGCGGATGAACGCCCGACGATGACGCCGACCTCCTCGAAGGCGAAGCCGAACACGTCGTGCAGCACGAACGCGGTGCGCTCGGCCGGGGAGAGAGTCTCGAGCACGACGAGCAGCGCGTGGCTGACTGACTCGTCCAGGGT
>JACCYI010000277.1 GCA_013696535.1 Solirubrobacterales bacterium | reverse complement strand
ATGGACGAGCGCGCACTGGCCGAGCGGTTGATGAGCTTCGACACCTCGCGCGCCGACCAAGTCCACGCCGCGGTGAGCTTCGTCGGCGGCTGGCTCGAGCGCGACGGTGACATCGCCGTGCGCACCTCGGAGCACAACGGCTTGCCCGTCGTCATCGCCGAGGTGGGGCCCGCCGAAGGTCCATGCGTGGTCTTCCACGGGCACATCGACGTCGTGCCGGCCTTTGCGGCCCAGTTCTCGCCTCGGGTCGAGGGCGATCGTCTGATCGGCCGCGGCGCCTACGACATGAAGGGCGCCTTGGCCTGCATGCTCTGCGCGATCAAGGATGTCGCCGAGCAGGACGCGGTCCGCGTCAAGCTCGTGTGCGTCCCCGACGAGGAGTCCGAGGCCGTCGAGGATCGCTCCACCGACGTGCTGGTCGCGGGCGGCCTGCGGGCGGACTTCGCCATCACGGGCGAGCCGACGGACCTTCACATCGGGGTGCAGGCCAAAGGTGTCCTGGCGCTCCGCGTCGAAGTCTCGGGGACCGCGGCCCACGGCTCCACGCCGTGGCTGGGGGACAACGCCATCCTCAAGGCCCACGACACCTTCCGCCGGATCGAGACGCTGCCGTTCTCGCGCGAGTCCTCCGACCTGTTCGACCGCCCGTCGATCAACCTGTCGCGCATCGAGGGCGGCGACGCGTTCAACAAGGTGCCTGACCGCTGCTGGATGGACGTCGACATCCGCTTCCTCCCCGGCCAGGATCCGGGGAACATCCTCGCGCAGGTGCGCGAGCTCGACGACGTCGAGATCCTGAAGGTCTTCACGCGGGCACCGGCCATCGTGTCGCGCTCCAACCCGTTCGTGCTCGCGCTGCGCGACGGCGTCAACCGCTCCGTCGAGGGCGAGGCGCTCTCCGTCGGCCGCGACGGCGCCTCGGACGCCATCTCATTTCTGGAGGCGGGCATCCCCGCCGTCGAGTTCGGGCCGGTCGGCGGCGGCCATCACGGGCCGGAGGAGTGGGTCTCGATCGCCTCCCTGGCGGCCTACCGCCAGGCGCTCGGGGACTTCGTCCGCGCGTTGCCCGGGTGGCTGACGCAGGTCGACGCCCCGGACGGACCGCGGCTGCGGGCGGTCCGCCCGTGAGCGACGAGCGGCCGCCCCGCTTGGGGCTGGGCCTCGTGCTGAAGGCGATCCTCGGGGGGGTTGCCGTCATGGCGCTGACCAGCGCGGCGGTGGCCACGGGCGCCCTGCTCAAGGTCAAGGAGCTCAAGACCGGCATCGACCTCACGCCGGCGGCGGTCATCAAGTCCGCCACGCTGAAGGCGCCGAAGCCGGGAGAGGCGCAGACGCTGCTGCTGGTCGGGACAGATCAACGCTACGGCCAGGCGCGCAGCAAGGTCAACGCGGACACGATGATGCTGATCCGCCTGGACCCTCGCCGTGAGGCCACCGCGGTGCTGAACGTCCCGCGTGACCTCGCCGTCGAGATCCCGCGGCACGGGATGGCGAAGATCAACAGGGCCTACGCGTTCGGTGGGCTGGACCTCACCGCCCAGACGGTCAAGAAGCTGCTGCGCTTCGACATCTCCCACGCGATCGCGATCGACTTCAAAGGCTTTCGCCGCGCGGTGGACAAGCTCGGATGCGTCTACGTCGACGTCGACCGCCGCTACTTCAACGACAACGCGGGCCCGCAGCCGGACTACGCGGTCATCGACCTGCAGCCGGGCTACCAGTCGCTCTGCGGCCAACATGCCCTGGACTACGTGCGCTACCGACATGGCGACTCCGACCTCGTGCGGGCCGCCCGCCAGCAGGGCTTCCTGCGGGCCGCCAAGGATCAGATCGGGACCAGCAAGCTGCTGTCGAGCTCCTCGGACCTCGTCAAGATCTTCGGCCGGGCGGCGCAGACTGATCCGGGTCTGCACCAAACGAAGCAGATCGTGCGGCTCATCGAGCAGGCGGTCCTTTCGGCGGGCAATCCGGTGCGACAGCTGAAGTTCCCGGCAGACGAGCAGCTCGACACGGCCCCGGGGGGCCTGGGCGACTACCTGACCGTCACGCCGGCGAAGCTCGAGACGGTCCGCGCGACCTTCCTCGCGGCCACCAAGTCGCAGCAGAAGCCGAAGCAGCCGGCGGTGGTGCGTCGGGGCGCACAGCGCGCACGTCAAGGCAGCCGCACGACCCTGCAGGACTTCGGGCTGGTCGACGCGACGCAGCAGGGCCGACGGCTCACCCAGGGCCTCGCGGTGAAGGAGGACCTCGGGTTCCCCGTCTACTTCCCGGCGGGGATCACCCAGCGCTCGCAGCCCCCGGCTGCCGGGCCGATGCCGCGGGCCTACACGCTGCGCGACCGGGCGGGGAAGGCGCACCGCGCCTACCGGATCGTGATGGCCGAGAGCGTGGAGCGCGGCGAGTACTGGGGGGTTCAGGGCACGACGTGGAGGACGCCTCCCGTGCTGACCAAGGGGGGGTCGCCGGTGCGCTTGAGGGGGCGCGACTACCGGGTGTTCTACGATGCCAAGCGCATCAGGGTCGTCTCGTGGCGCACGCCGCGCGCCGTGTACTGGGTCTCCAACACGCTCGGCAACGCGCTGACCAACACCGAGATGCTCGGGATCGCACGCTCTCTGACCCGCTCCAGCGGCTGACCCGCTGCCGTCTGTCCTGCCGACCCATGGCCGCGATCCCCAACGACGAACGTCCGCCGCGCGTCGCCCTGGGGCTCTACAAGCGCTTCGCCCTCGGGCTGCTCACGATCTTCCTGAGCACGACTGCGGCCGTGGCCACCGCGGCGCTGCTGGAGATTAAGAGCGGGGCGGACATCTTCTCCTCGTTCTCCAAGCAGATCCCGGGCATCGACAGGCCCGGGGTGCTCGACGACGTGGACCCCGGCGGCCCGCAGACGATCCTCGTCCTCGGCTCCGACCGCCGCTTCGTCGACATCAAGGCCAAGACGCCGACACGCTCGGACACCATCATCCTGCTGCGGCTCGACCCGTCCAAGGGCGCC
>JACCYI010000273.1 GCA_013696535.1 Solirubrobacterales bacterium | reverse complement strand
GCAGGACGGCCTGGGTGCTGCGGTCGCGGCCCTGCTTGGCCGAGCCGCCGGCCGAGTCCCCCTCGACCACGAACAGCTCGGCCAGTGAGGGGTCGCGCACGGAGCAGTCCGCGAGCTTGCCCGGCAGGTGCGAATTCTCGAGGGCCGACTTGCGACGCGTGGTGTCGCGCGCCTTGCGAGCGGCGATGCGCGCCTGGGCGGCCGAAACCGCCTTGCGGATCACCTGGTTGGCTTCAGACGGGTTCTCCTCGAGGAACTCCGCGAGGCGATCGTTGACGATCCTCTGCACGAACCCGGCCATGCCCGGATTGCCGAGCTTCGTCTTGGTCTGTCCCTCGAACTGCGGGTCGGTCAGCTTCGCCGACACGACCGCGGTGAGCCCCTCCCGCACGTCCTCGCCCGACAGGTTGTCGTCGTTGGCCTTCAGCAGCCCCTTCTCGCGCGCGTAGCGGTTCAGGGTGGAGGTGAGCGCCGAGCGGAAGCCCGAGAGGTGCGAGCCGCCCTCGTGCGTGTTGATGTTGTTGGCAAACGAGAAGATGGACTCCTGGTACGAGGAGTTCCACTGCATGGCGACCTCGACCTGACCCTCGACGCTCTCGCCTTCGAAGAAGATCACCTTCTTCTGGACGGGCTCCTTGTTCTCGTTCAGATACGAGACGAAGTCCGAGATGCCGCCTTCGTAGTGGAACTCCGCCGACGAGCCCTCCCCGCGCTCATCGGTGATCCTGATCCGAAGGCCGCGCGTCAGGAACGCCGTCTCACGCAGGCGCTGCTCGAGGGTGGTGAACTCGAAGTCCAGCGTCTCGAAGATGTCGCCGTCAGACAGGAAGGTGATCGTCGTGCCGGTCTCGGCGGTCGGCTCGCCCTTGACCATCGGCCCCTCCGGAACCCCACGCCCGTACTCCTGGGTCCAGTGATGGCCGTCCCGCCGCACCTCGACCCACAAGTGCTCCGAGAGAGCGTTGACCACGGAGACACCGACTCCGTGGAGGCCGCCGGAGACCTTGTACCCGCTGTCGCCGAACTTGCCGCCGGCGTGAAGCACGGTGAGGACGACCTCGAGCGCGGGCTTTCCCTCCTTCTCATGCATGGCCACCGGAATACCACGCCCGTTGTCCACGACGGTCACCCGGTTGTCCGGGTGAATCGTGACCTCCACCTCGTCGCAGTGTCCCGCCAGAGCCTCGTCGACTGAGTTGTCGACGACCTCGTAGACGAGGTGGTGCAGGCCGCGCAGGCCGGTCGAGCCGATGTACATGCCGGGACGCTTACGCACGGCCTCCAGGCCTTCGAGAACCGTGATGTCCTGCGCGTCATACCGTGCCGATTCCTGCTGGCCCTTCGGGCCGTCCGCGTCTGCCAAGAAACCCTCCGTCTACGTGCGACACCCCGACGACGGGCCCGTGGAGGCGCCGCGGCCGGGGTGTTGAATATTGGTGGTCACCTTAGCACACAAGAGGCCGGAATCGGGGGCTCACTTCGCACCGAAACAGCTGCAAAAACGCACTATTAGCGTCCCCTGGACACCTCGCATCGCAACCGCTTCACCGCCGGTCGCCCGAGCCGCTCGTTCAGGGCGTCCACCACCCGCTGTGACATCAGGTCGAGCTCCTGTGCCCAGACCGCGGAATCGCAGGCAACGCGCACCACCCCGCCGTGCTCTGCCAGCGGCTCGCTCATCCGTGCGAAAGCGGGACCGGCGGCCTCGGGCCACGCGCGTTGCACCTGGGCCAGCACGGTCGGCGGCGCGAGCGGACCGAGCAGCCGATCGAGGGCCACACCGACCGGGCGGGGCGCCCGCCGTCTCATCCGCCTGGCATCCCCTGGGCACGCGGCGGAGGTACGGCGTCCTCCTCCGGATCCGGACCCGCATCCTCGTGGTGCACCGAGCCATCGGCAACCACCAGCCGGACGACACCGGGACCTTCGGCACCCGGGACGTGCGCAAGCTCGGTCGTGGTCAACACGCTCTGTCCACGTGCGCAGAGAAGGGTGACGAGGCGCTCACGACGCTCAACGTCGAGCTCGCTCATGACGTCGTCGAGCAACAGGAGCGGCGGGGCTCCACGCTCGTCGGCCAACGCCGTCCGCTCGGCCAGTAGGAGGGCGAGCAGTCCGAGCCGCTGCTGGCCGCGCGAGCCGTACGTGCGCAGGTCTCGACCCGCGCGAGAGAGAACGAGATCGTCCCGGTGCGGGCCGTGCCCCGTGAACCCGCGCTCGAGGTCAGACGAGACTCGTTCGCTCAGCTCCTCGGCGAGGGCCGCGACGGTCGTCGCCCGAGAGCGAGGGCGATAGGAGACCGCCGGATCCCCCTCGAGCCCGAGGTCGGCGGCATGCTCGACGAACGCCGGCTCGAATCGCTCCACCGTTTCGCTGCGCTGCTGCATCAGATCGACGCCATGACGAGCAAGCTCCGCGTCCCAAGCCGGCAGCGAGGCGCGTGAAGCGCGCCCGGCTCGAATGCTCGTGAGGAGCGCGTTGCGTTGGGCCAGGGCGGCGCTGTAGGCGCGTCGCGTCGCGACCCGGGCGGGCCACAAGGCCGCGACCACCTGGTCGAGGTGCGCGCGTCGCAGAGCCGGGACACCGGTGACCAGCTCCAGGCGGTCCGGGAGGAAGACCGACACGAGCGGACGAGTCGCCGTGTCCGTGAGCCGCTCGACGGTCGCCCCGTCCGCGGTCATCCGCTTCGCCTCTCCAGGCTGAAAGCCGACGGTCAACGTATGGGTGGCGTGGTCATCCTCAGCCGTGAGCTCGAGTCGCGTCACTGCTGCCCCGAATCTCACGAGCTCCCGCTCGTTCGCGGTGCGGCAAGCCCGGCCCGTACAGGCGAAGTACAACGCTTCGAGCAGGTTCGTCTTGCCGGCGCCGTTGGCCCCGGACACCACGGTGAGGCCGGACCCCAGCTGGACATCGGCTGTCCCGTACGAGCGGAAGTCGCGCAGCGTCAGGCGCGTCACGCGCACTGGTGGTCGCCGGTGCTAGACGTTGAGACGGATCGGCATGAGAAGGTACAGGAAGCCGCTGCCATCGGCCGCCTCGATGAGCCCCGGCCGCAACGGCGAGATCAGCTTGAGCACCAGGTCGCCGGAGTCGACGCTCTCCAGCCCGTCACGGAGGAAGTCGGGGTTGAAGCCGATCTCCAGGGGCTCGCCCTGAAACGGCACCGGGAGCGTCTCCGATGCCTCACCCACGTCAGGCGTACGAGCCGAGACGGTCAACTCCCCTTCGCGGAATGCCAAGCGCAATGGAGCATTCTTCTGGGCGAGCAACGCGATGCGGCGTACGACCTCACCGACCTCCGCGCCGGCGAGCTGCAGCTCGTGGTCGTAGGCGTCGGGGAGCAACTGCCGATAGTTCGGGAACTGCCCGTCGATCAATCGCGAGGACAGCAGCACCCCTCCGCTCTCGAACACCACCTGATTGGTCCGCACCGAGACGGTCAGGCGCTCCCCCTCCCCGAGCTGGGCGATGCGCGCGAGCTCCTGAAGGGCTCTAGCCGGCACGTTGGCCTCGAAGGCGCCTTGGAGCGGCGACTCGAGCGTCGTCTCCTTGACCGAGAGGCGGTAAGAGTCTGTCGCGACCATTCGCAACTCCGTGCCCGAAGCCGACACGAGGATGCCCGTGAGGACAGGGCGGGTCTCGTCGCGTGAGGCGGAACGGGCCACCTTGAGCACGGTTTCGACGAAGGCCGGAGCAGGAACCTCGACCCGGGATTCGGCTTCGGGTTCAGGGAGCGGCGGGAAGTCCTCGAGCCGCAGCGTCCGAATGTGGAAGGTCGCCGATCCGGCTACCAGCTCTACGTCCTGCTCGGCCGGTCGCAGCTCGATCGACACCGAGGAACCGGGCAGCGCCCGGACGACGTCGACCAGGAGGCGGGCTGGCAGGACCACCGCGCCTTCCCGGGTCACTTCTCCGGGCAGGGGAACCCGCAGACCGAGCTCCATATCCGTGGCCCGCAGCTCTATGCCCGTGCCACTGGCCACGACCTGTACGCCTGAAAGCGCTTGGACCGCGCTCCGCGTCGAGGCCGCGCGCGTGACGGTCTGTAGTTGCGTGAACAGGTCGCTGCGGCTCGTGGAGAGTTTCATCGCAGGACTCCAGTCAGCAGATGAGGATTACTTGAAGAAGAAGGAGAGTTCATAAGGGGTGCCGAGGTGTCCATAACCAGGATGGCTCCCGGAGATTGCGGGAGTTTGAGTGGACAGATGCTCACGCGAGCGGTGCATAAGTCTGTCAGGCGGGCCGGTCGGCAGGCAGGTCCTGGAGCTCTCGCCTGAGCCGGTTCACGAGGACGGAGGTCGCCTGGTCATTGGCGATCCGCTCGGCGGTCCGCCGGCACGCGTGCATCACGGTCGTGTGCTTGCGGTTGCCGAACGCCCGGCCGATGGCTGGCAGGCTCTCGCGGGTGAGCTCGCGCGCCAGATACATGGCGACCTGGCGGGCTCGCGCCGGCTCGGCGGTGCGGGAGGACGACAAGAGCTCCTCGAGTGGCACAGAGAATGCGGCGCAGATGTGTTCCTGGATCTCCCGCAGAGTCCGACTCCTCGACTTGAGCTCGGGATAGAGGCCGTCGAGCACCTCGCGCGCGAGACACGCGTCGACCGTCCGCCCGGTGAGGGATGCGAAAGCGACGATCCGGATGAGCGCCCCTTCGAGCGCCCGGACGTTCTCCGCGATCCGCTCGGCCAGGAGTTCGAGAGCCTCAGTGTCCACTCCTGCGATCGCGTCCTGTTGGACGCGCTTTCGCAGGATGGTCAAGCGGGTCTCGTAGTCGGGCGAGCGGAGGTCGCAGACGAGGCCGGCTTCGAAGCGTTCGCGCAGGCGCGTCTCGAGTGCGTCCATGTCGCGTGGCGGACGGTCCGAGGACAACACGAGCTGTGCGCCGGCCGCCAGTAGCGCGTTGAAGGTGTGGAAGAACTCCTCTTCCGTCTTGACCTTGCTCTGCAGGAACTGGATGTCGTCGACGACGAGGACGTCCACTCCGCGGTAGGTCTCCTTGAAAGCGTCGATGTCGCCTCCGTGGAGGGCGCCGACGAAGTGGCTCGTGAACCCCTCGACCGTCGTGTAGCGGGCGGTGGCCCCGCCACCGTACGTCGTGACGTAGTTGGCGATCGAATGGAGCAAGTGGGTCTTGCCGAGGCCAGGCGGCCCGCAGATGAAGAGCGGGTTGTAGGCCAGACCGGGCATCTCGGCGACCGCGAGGGCCGCTGCGTGTGCAAACCGGTTGGAGTCGCCGATCACGAACTGGTCGAACGTGAGTCGGGGGTTGAACCGCTCGCGGCGGCCGGTTGGCGCGCGGTCCCGATCGCTTCCCGGCCCTCTGCCCTGTCCCGAAACGTCCACGGGCACTGAGACGGGGTGGGCCGAATCCTGGGCGACCACGCGAACTTCGGCTTCGGGCCCCATCACAGACTTGGCACAAGCCTGCAACAGGCGTCCGAATCTATCTGTCACCCAGCGATGATTTGGTCCTGGCGCGACGACGACGACAGTCGTTCCCACCGTCTCGCGGAACTCGAGTGACTCCAGCCAGAGGTGCCAGGTCGAGTCGGTGACCGCCTGGCGCAGTTGCGAGCGGACAAGGGGCCAGGGATGGTCAGGATGGGAGTCGGGCAAGGGCGTCTGACAGCGCCTCTCCATCACGCGGGAAGGGGGCGCCTGGGACCTGCGGGGGGATCGTCGAGACTCCCGAGCGGCGCGAATATAGCAACGGCCAGGACGTCCTCAGACCGCCTCGGCGGGCGGACGGGAACCCACTACGCAAATCGCGAAGGAAACCTGGCGGGCGGGCGCGGTGAGCAGGTCAGAAAACCCTGGCAAACCCGTCTACAGGTTGTGCACAGCGCACCGCTGTATCCTTTGCGGGCCCGTCCGCGACCTTCGCGTCAGGAACTCTCATGAAGCGCACCTACCAGCCTAAGAAGCGAAAGCGTGCCCGTGCACACGGGTTCAGGAACCGGATGAGCTCTCGGGCGGGGCGCCTGACGCTCAAGCGCCGCCGGGACAAGGGTCGCAAGCAGCTGACCGTCTGAGCCGTGTCGCTCCGCGCTATGGACGCGCACCTTCGTCTTCCATGATCGGCGAAGCTCGACCCGGAGACTCGCCACGGGCCCCGCGACGTCGCCGGCTTTCACGGAGCGCGGAGTTCGAGCGTGTTTACCGGCAGGGCCGCTCCAAGGCCAACCGCTACATGATCTTGTACGTATTCCCGCGCGTCAGCGATTCCCCGGCTCGCGACGACGAGGGGCCTCGGCTGGGATTGTCGGTATCTCGCCGCGTCGGGAGGGCCGTGACGCGGACCCACGTCAAGCGCATCGTCCGTGAAGCCTTCTGGGCCGAGGCGGCGAGGCTGTCGCATGCCGCCGACTATGTGGTCGTCGCGCGGCCTGATGCGGGCCCGCTAGCCGACCGTGAGGGGCTGAACGGTATCCGCCCAGCTCTGGCGGAGCTGGTCGACGAGGTGGGCGTCCGCCGCACACCGTCGGAGCCGCCCTCATGACCAGGCTGCGCAGTCTGCTCCTCCTCCCTCTACGTCTCTATCAGCGAGTGATATCGCCACTGCTTCCGGCTCGCTGCCGGTACCATCCGACGTGCTCTGCCTACGCGGTGCGGGCGGTTGAGACGTACGGCATACTGCGTGGAGCGACCCTGGCTTCCTGGCGCTTGCTGCGCTGCAACCCTTGGAGTCACGGTGGGTATGACCCGGTAGGGGCCCAGACCCTGTTCGACGCCCGTCCGACGCCAGGCGAGTCGCCTGCGTCACACGCCTGAAAGAGCCAATGGTCTTCGCCAACATCCTGCAGCCCCTGATCGACTTCTTCGAGGCGATCCTCAGGTTCTTCCACGATAAGGGCGATCTGGGCTGGGGCACGTCCATCGTCGCGCTGACGCTGGTGGTGCGGGCCGCGCTGCTCCCGCTGACCTTGAAGCAGTTCAAGTCGATGCAGGCGATGGGTCGCCTGCAGCCCGAGATCAAGGCGCTCCAAGCTAAGTACAAGGACGATCGAGAGCGCCTCAACCAGGAGATGATGAAGTTCTACCGGGAGAACAAGGTCAATCCGCTGGCCTCGTGCCTGCCGATCGTCGCACAGCTCCCGGTCTTCCTCGGGCTCTTCTACATGCTCAAGAAGGACCTTCGGCTCGACATCTGTCCAAGCGTCAACCCGATCGGCACGACGAATCCGGTGCCGTGCGGCTCGAGTAACGACTCGAGTTTTCTGTTCATCCCCGACCTCACCAATAAGGCGACCGGCGCGGTACTCGTAGCCCTGATCGTGCTGTACGTGGGCACCCAGCTGGTGTCGAGCGTCATGTCGACCGTGAGCGTGGACCGGAACCAGCGGTTGCTGATGTTGGGTCTGCCTTTCTTCTTCGTCGTCTTCATCTGGAACTTCCCGGCCGGCCTGCTCGTGTATTGGATAACGACCAATGCGTGGACGATCGTTCAGCAGCTGATCGTCAAGAAGCGACTCGGGCCAATGCGACCGCCAACACCGGATAAGGAACAGGCAGGGGGTTTCATGGGGTTGGGCACGCTGTTCTCTCCCAAACCAGCGTCCACCGGGCCTGCCGGGACGGTCGCAGCCGGACTCGCGACGGCCGAGCGGCCCAAGGGGCGTCCCTCGGGGCCACCGCCGGCATCTCCCCGGAAGAAGAAGAAGCGATCGGGTCGACGGCGATGAAAGAGAGCTCCGCCGACCGCGTCCTGGATCTGCTCGAGGAGATCGCCGATGCGCTGGACTTGGACGCTGACGTGGAGGTTGACGAACGCGACGGCGTGATCTACGGAACGCTCATCGGCGAAGATCTTGGTCTCTTCATCGGCCGGCACGGCCAAACGATCGATGCCGTCCAACATCTCGCTTACAAGGCCGCCGTGCAGGGCCAAACGTCCGGGCAGAGGGTGGTCATTGACGCCGCTGGATACCGTCAGCGGCGCGAGCAAATTCTCCACCGCCAGGCAGATCAGGCCGCCGTGGATGCCCTTCGCAGCGGGCGACCGGTAGCTCTCGACTCCATGAGTGCGACCGAGCGAAAGGTCGTGCACGAACATCTGAAGGATCGGAGCGACCTCGAGACGTATTCGGAGGGCACCGAGCCCGACCGTCACCTTGTTATAGCTCCCACGTCCGCTTCGCAAGGGGCGTGAAGAGCGGTTTTTAGTCGTCACAGCGAGGGAACGCTCTGGCGACGAGAAGCGTTTCACGTGAAACGATCGGAGCGGCGCGCGCGGCTGTTTCACGTGAAACGATGCCGTGGCCGATGCGGTTCGGAAGTCGCGCGGCGCGCGAGCCGGTCGCCACGCCGTCACGCCGGTTGATCGGAACCTCATGGCCCGGGGTTTCCCTGCGTCAGGCGCCCTCGTGCGCTCGATGACGCCGCGTCAACGACTGGCCGCACTAGTCGTCGAGCATGGGCTCGACGCCGCCGCCGCCCCCTCAGCCTTGACCGCGCTCCTGCGGGCCCTGGCCGACAAAGAAGCTCCGACTTCGATCCATCGAGCAGGGCAATCGGTGGATGTACACGTCGCCGATTCTCTGGCTGCGCTCGGGGTGCCAGGCCTGCGGGAAGCCGAGCGTGTGGCAGACCTCGGCGCCGGGGCCGGCCTCCCGGGGCTGCCTCTTGCGGTGGCGATTCCGAACGCCCACTTCGCCCTTATCGAAGGCAACGCCCGCAAGTGCATCTTCATCCGCCGGACGGCGGGAGAGATGGCATTGACCAACGCGACAGTGGTCCAGTCACGCGCTGAGGAGTGGCGCGAAGGACTAGGGACTCACCAATTCGTCTGCGCTCGTGCTGTGGCGGCCCTCCCGGTTCTTCTCGAGTACGCGGCGCCGCTGCTGGGCCTCGGCGGCATGCTCATCGCGTGGAAGGGCGAGGTGCCGGAGTCCGAGGCCACGGCCGCCACGGCCGCCGCCGCGCTGCTCAACTGTGAGCCGGCCGGGGTGCTACCGGTGACACCGTTTCCAGGCTCGGTGCGCCGGACCCTACATCTGTTTCGGAAGCTCGCCGAGACCCCTCTGGGCTATCCACGTCGTCCCGGGATGGCTTCCAAGCGTCCCTTGACGGCAACGAATCTGCAACAACACACGCGAAGCAGCTGATCCGACCGCCACCGTCGCTAGCGTCGAGCCCGATGGGCACGATCTACGCGATAGCCAACCAGAAGGGCGGAGTCGGCAAGACCACAACCGCCGTCAACGTCGCTGCGTGCATCGCGGAAGCCGGCTACGAGGTACTGATAGTGGACGTCGACCCGCAAGGCAACGCGACCGTCGGCCTGGGAGTCGACCGAACCCCGCCCGGGCTCTACGAGGTATTGACCAACGACATCCCAGCTGCCGAGGCGGTGCGTCGTACGGCCGTCAGCGGACTCTCGATCCTTACCTCGACGCCCGACCTCGCAGGGGCGACCATGGAGTTGCCGCGGGTCGCCGGCTCTGAACGGCGCTTACGCGAGGTCTTGGCGCCTATTCGCGATCGGTACGCATTCGTGGTCCTGGACTGCCCCCCGTCTCTAGGCCCGCTCACCGTCAACGCGCTCGTGGCGGCCGATCGGGTGATCGTGCCGGTTCAGACGGAGTACTTCGCGCTGGAGGGGCTGGCCGGCCTCCTGGACACGTTGAGCCTCGTCCAGCGGGAGTTGAACCCCCGCCTGACGGTGGCCGGCATGCTGCTCACGATGCATGACCCACGGACAAGACTGGCCCAGGATGTCGAACGCGAAGTCCGAACCCACTTTCCAGAGCTCGTGTTCGACACGGTGATTCCGCGGAACGTCCGGCTGGGCGAGGCTCCAAGTTTCGGCCGCCCGGTTATCCACCACGATCCGCATTGTGCGGGCTCAGAGGCGTACTTCGAGTTGGCCAAGGAGGTGGCGGCGCGTGGCTGAACGTACCCGCGGCATGGGTCGGGGCCTCGCGGCAATCCTGGCGCCCACCACGACCACTGTCAACGGCGACGGGGAGACCGCGCAGTCGGACTTGCGCGATCTTCCGGTTGAGCTGATTCGCGCCAACCCAGATCAGCCTCGACAACACTTCGATGAGACGGCGCTCGTCGCCCTGGCGGACTCGCTTCACGATCGTGGGGTCCTCCAGCCCATACTCGTGCGCCCGCAACCCGGCGGAACCTATGAGATCGTGGCGGGCGAACGACGTTGGCGTGCCGCGCTCCTAGCGGGTCTGGAGTCGATTCCAGCACTGGTACGTCCTCATGACGACGCCCAGTCGGTCGAGCTCGCTCTCGTGGAGAACATGGCTCGAGAGGATCTCAACCCGGTCGAGGAGGCACGCGCCTGCGCTCTGTTGGTCGACGAGCTCGGGCTCAGCCGAGAATCGCTCGGCCGGCGAATCGGTCGCTCCCGCGCCGCGGTATCCAATCTGATGCGGTTGCTCGACCTGCCGGATGAGGCACTCGACCTCATCGCGATGGGCCGTTTGACCGAAGGTCACGGCCGTGCTGTCCTGATGGCTCCTGGGCACGACGAGCGTCGGCGCCTGGCCCGTGCCGCAGCAGGTGAGGAATGGAACGTTCGCCAGACCGAGCTAGCCGCCCGCCGGATCGCTGACTCTTTGGACGCCGCCGATCAGACCGACCGTCTCCCTAAGTCAGGACTGCACGCAGATCAGCAGGAGGCGGTAGCCAGGCTCGGCGACGCCTTCAGCCGCGCGCTCGGCGCGCACGTGAAGGTCAGCCCGCGCGGGCATGGATATCGCGTTGCGCTGACCTTCGATTCGCTCGACGCAGCCTTGGCGGGCGTCCATCGCCTCGACTCGGCCCACCCATCAGGTACGTGAGGGCAATCGCTATTATCGCGCCGCCGGGGCGATTAGCTCAGTCGGTTAGAGCGCTTCTCTGATAAGGAAGAGGTCCCAGGTTCGAGTCCTGGATCGCCCACCTGTAGAAAGCCCCGCTAAGCGAGGTGTGTTTGCTCGAAGGCGTGGCAAGCGGCGGGGAGACAGCCTCCTCCGCGCCGCTTGTGCCACTGCTGCTGAGGCGGCTCCGGCGTGTTCTCCGAGAGGCGCCGGGTAAACAGCTTCCCTCCGCGGCTTCCTTCGGGCGGCATCCGGGATGGGGCCGCCACAGCGGAGCCCCCGCGCGCGGGCCCGCCCGCCCGGGTCCGCCCAGTTGCGCGCAGGCGCCGGAGCCCGGGGCTTGGGACGCGGGAAGTTCTATCTCGGGTCCACCGGGGGCGGATCGAGCGTGCCCTCCGGGCCTCGGAACAGATAAAGGGAGCTGCCTATACTTGCCCTGCCCGGACCCGAGCCGAGGAGCGGCAGTCTTGCAGGAGATGGTCATCTACGGCGTGAGCTTCGACATGGTGGGCAAGCAGCCGATCGTGTTGCTCAAGGCCGTCGACACGAACAAGTTCCTGCCCATCTGGATCGGGCATCCGGAGGCTGCGGCGATCCTGATGAAGCTGCAGGGAGCTTCCACACCTCGCCCTATGACACACGACCTGCTCTTCGAGATGTTGGGAGAGCTCGAGGTCAACTGCACCCGGGTGTCCGTCACCGAGCTGCGCGAGAACACTTTCTACGCGCAGATCACCTTGTCGGTCAACGGCCGCGACGTCGACATCGACTCGCGACCATCGGACGCGCTCGCGCTGGCCGTGCGCTCCGGGGCGCCGATCTTCGCTGCAGAGGAGGTCATCGCCGAGTCGGCGATCGAGTTCGAGCACGAGGTCGAGGACACCGAGGAGGTCGTCGACAAGTTCAAGGACTTCCTCGATCAGGTCTCACCGGAGGACTTCCGCGAGGAGTGAGCGGGCGCGGATAGGCCCGCTTCAGCTGGTCAGGCGAAGGACCTCGAGCGCGCGAGGTCGAGC
>JACCYI010000225.1 GCA_013696535.1 Solirubrobacterales bacterium | reverse complement strand
GACGCGTTCTCGTTGAGGGTCAGCGACGCAGAGGTGTGGCGGATGAAGAGATGTGCCAGCCCGACACCCATGTCGCCCAGCTCCGGAAGTGCTCCTTCGATCTCGCGCGTCACGAGATGAAAGCCACGCGGCCGCGGATCGAGCGTGATCTCGCGTTGCAGCCAGATCGCCGGAGTCTATTCACGGCCGCGCGGCTAGTCAGGCAGGGAGCCGGGCGACGCGCATGTCGACGCGCTGACCGACGAACGGCACCCCTTCGGCTTCGAGTCGCGCCCGCTGGCGGGCACCCTTGGCGAGTGAGCCGTCGCTGCGCACGATCCGATGCCACGGCAGCGTCGGATCGTCGGTGGAGGCCAGGACTGACCCCGCGAAGCGCGGGGCGCCCGGTGAGACGTCGACGTAGGCGCGCACGAACCCCGGGGGCGTTGCGCGCACCCGCTCGAGCACCCGTCGTACGCGCTCACTCATTCGCGGAGTATCTATGACGCTGCGTCGGCCGGACGAACGATGCCGGCGAGCTCTGCCTCAGAACCGACCGCTACCTCTCTCCCGGCATCTTCGTCGGGTTCATCGAGACCGGGATACCCAGGTCCAGGGCCGTCCGGATGACGCGGGTCTGCTCGAGCGTGTGGGCCGCCGGATACCCCTCGCCGGTGGACGCCCGCTCGGGGCGGCCGACGTAGCCGAACTCGAGCGTGTCAGGCAGGATGTGCATGAGTCGCGGGGACATGTGCGCCCGAGCGCCCATGTTACGCGGCTCCTCCTGTACCCAGACGACCTCGCGGAGGTTTGGATACCGCTGGATCTCCTCGGCGATCTGTGCCTGAGGGAAGGGGTAGAGCAGCTCGACGCGCGTGATCGCGACGCCCTCGTTGCCCTCCCGGGTCGCATGACCCTTGAGGTCGTAGAAGATCTTGCCCGTGCAGAGCACGAGGCGGGTGACCTTCTCCACGTCGACCCGCGGCTCGGCCAATACGGGATAGAAGCGCGAGTCCGAGAGGTGCTCGATCCGGGACGTCGCCTGGGGTAGGCGCAGAAGCGACTTCGGGGTCATGACGACGAGTGGGCGCTGCTTGGCCACGCGCGCCTGGCGCCGCAGCAGGTGGAAGTACTGCGCGGGCGTGGTGAGGTTGGCGATGCGGATGTTGCCCTCCGCCGCGAGGGCGAGGAAGCGCTCGAGGCGAGCGCTCGAGTGCTCAGGCCCCGAGCCCTCATAACCGTGCGGCAGCAGCAGCGTCAACCGCGAGCTCTGGCCCCACTTGGCGAGAGCTGAGACGATGAACTGGTCGATGACCACTTGGGCGGAGTTGACGAAGTCGCCGAACTGCGCCTCCCAGAGCACAAGGGCGTCCGGGGCCTCCATCGAGTAGCCGTACTCGAAGCCCAGACACGCGATCTCCGAGAGCGGGGAGTTGTGCAGCTCCATCGGAGCCAGGGCGCCCGCCAGGTTCTGGATCGGCGACACGCGCTGCCCGGTCTTGTAATCGTGCAGCACAAGGTGGCGCTGCGAGAAGGTGCCGCGCTCGGTGTCCTGGCCCGTGAGCCGCACTGGAGTGCCTTCTGAGAGAAGGCACGCGAACGCCAGCGACTCGGCGTGAGCCCAGTCGATGCCGCCTTCGGTGCCCAGGGCATCACGGCGTTTCTCGAGCTGCCGTGCGAGCTTGGGATGCACGTTGAAGCCCTCGGGGAAGGCCAGCAGATCGTGGTTGAGGGCCTGCAACCGCTCCACTCCGACCGCCGTCTTGACCTCGGGGGAAGCGGTGCGGTCCAGTTCGTAGCCGCCCGTGGCGTCTTCGGCCCCGTGCTGGGCGGCGAGCTTCTCCTTGAGCTCGCGGTGGCGGGTGGCCAGACCGTCCCACGCCTTCTGCGCCATCGCGTCGGACTCTTCGCGCGAGATCACGTCGTGCTCGATCAGCCGATCGGCGTAGAGCTCGCGAACCGAGATCTTCGCCTCGATCTTCGCCGCCATCTCCGGCTGGGTGTAGGCGGGCTCGTCGGCCTCGTTGTGGCCGAAGCGCCGGTAGCCGATCAGGTCGATGAGGACGTCATGGCCGAACTCCTGGCGAAAAGCGAACGCCAACCGGACGGCGCTCACGCAGGCGGCCACGTCATCTGCGTTGACGTGGACGATCGGGACGTCGAAGCCCTTGGCGAGATCGGAGGCCCACCGTGTGGAGCGCGACTCCTCCGGGTCGGTGGTGAAGCCGACCTGGTTGTTCTGGATGAGGTGCAGCGTGCCGCCGACCTTGTAGCCGTCCAGGCCCTGCAGGTTGAAGGTCTCGGCGACCACGCCCTGGCCCGGGAAGGCGGCGTCGCCGTGGATGACGATCGGGATGGCGGCGTCCGTGTCCAGATGGGCGTGCGGCCCCTGGCGGCTGGTCTGCAGCGACCGCGTGGCGCCGAGGACCACCGGCGAGACGTACTCCAGGTGCGACGGGTTTGATTCGAGCCGAACGATGATCGACTCGCCGTCGGCGAGCTGGTAGCTGCCCTGGGCGCCGTGGTGGTACTTGACGTCGCCCGTGCCGCCCATGGGGATGGTGGTGACGGCCTCGATGTCCGAG